>CAYMHP010000115.1:0-15832 GCA_964390225.1 uncultured Solibacteraceae bacterium | reverse complement strand
ATTTGAGGCTCCGACCAAAACACCCCACCCCCTCCTACGAATTCCACTGCAAGTCCAAATTTCAATTTCCACGGAGCGGCAGATGGGACCCCATACAGAACTGCCCACCTCCGATGATGGATTCCGACTTGTATTGGGTCAGATTCGTCCAGGAACGGCCACCGTCGTCCGAGCGGAACAACTGCTTTCCCAGCGAGTAGATGCGCGAGGGATCCGAGGTGGTCCCAAGGGTGTGAGCGCCCGATTCCGGAAGGCGTGCCGGTGCCGGCAAAGCGGTAGCGGGTGGTGCATCCGCGCCCGCCACGGCGACCCAATTCTCAAAGTCGACGGTCGCGAAGGTGTTGCCGGAAGCCGTGCGCGCGAACAGTTGAGAGCCGTCCGGGGAGAACCAGATTCGGCTGACCGGGCCGGTCGCCGGGCCGGCGAGCATCAATTCCACGGCAGAGCCGCCGACCTTGCGCCAGTCAGGGCGCGTCTGCGCCACCGCGAGTACGGCCAGCAGTGTGAGGCCTATGAGGCGGCCCGTGCCACGGATTGTTTCTTTCCGACACACAACTGTGCTCAATTCTACCACCGGGCGTCTGTAACAACAGCTCATTAACTGACTGATATGAGGTGACTTGATCCCGAAAGTTAGCCGCGGATCTCAATTTGCGTTGCATGTTTGGTGCTAGACTTGAGGAGACTAGCGCCCGGATAGCAGATTTGGACAATTCTATCCGAAATATTGGTATGGTGGGCCTCTCGAGGTTATCGTGGATTCTGCGCCTGCTCGCGGCAGCAGCCACGGTCGTCGTGTGTGTGGCCCCGCTGGCGGCGCAGACCGGCGCAGCGAAAGTCCTGGTGATGACCGGCCGCGTATCGGTATTGCGCGATAGTACCGAGTGGGGGCTGAATGTTGGAAACGTCGTGCAGCCGAAGCAGGTCGTGATCACCGGCCCCGACGGCTACGCCAAATTCGAGATTTCCGACGGCAGCACCTTCGAAGTCTTTCAAAACTCCAGAATCGTCTTTCGCGCAAACCCGCCGAGTTGGGGCGACTTGCTCGACGTGCTCATCGGGCGCGTCAAGGTGTACATTCAGCACCGAAACGGACCAAATCCCAATCGCGTGAATACGCAGACGGCGGTGATTTCGGTCCGCGGAACCGTCTTCGACGTAGTTGTCGAAGACGAGGATGACACCACGCTGGTCACAGTGGATGAAGGTGTAGTTGGAGTGCGGCACAGACTCCTGCCCGGCGAGACCGAGGTGCACCAAGGCGAGTCCGTGCGCGTCTTTAAGAACCAGCCTCTGGCGCGGCGCGTCGACAGAGGGTCCGTCGCCCGCGCAGCGCTACGCGCGGCGTCGCAGGCGGTCTACGACGCGATTTACCGCCGTCCCGGCGGCGCCGGTCCAACCGCGGGTGGCGGCGTTCCGACAGGAGGGACCGGAGCAGGCGGCCAGGCGGACTCCGGCAAGAAGGGTGGAAATACGGGTGGGACGGGTGGCGGCAATGCCCCTGGTGCGCCACCACCGCCGCCACCGGCGCCTCCACCGGCCGGCGGCGGAAACTAATCCCAGAGTCTGTGTCACCATATCCTGCCGGCGTTCACGTTTCCTCCACCAACTGCCGGAGCTCCTAAGACCTGCGTGTTAGATTGGAGGGAGCGACATGCGTAGTCTCCGAGTGGTAATTGGTGTGGCGTGTTCCGCGATTCTGCACGCGCAGGCCCCCGGTCCGGCTCCCGCGCAGGCCGGACTCGCGCCGGACTGGGACGTCCGTCCAATCCTTCAGGAAATGAGCGCGCATGCCGGCCGGCTCCGGCCGGTGCTCGACCGAATCGACGTGAAATCGTGGGTGCAAAAAGGCGCTTCTGACACGTACCAGGCGCAACTGGAATCCAGCAAGCAGCAGGCAAAGGCGATCGAAGACAGCGCCAAAGCGCTGGCGCAGAATCCCGAGAAGCTTTCCGCGTGCCTGGAACTCTATTTCCGGATTCAGGGACTCGACAGCATGCTGGCGTCGCTGGAGGAAGGGATTCGCAAATACCAGGACCCCGCGCTCGCCGCATCGCTGGCCAGCTTGAACGCGGAGAACGGCGCCAACCGGAACCGTTTCCAGAACTACATTGTGAATCTGGCGGCCGACCGCGAGCAGACGTGCGCCGTTATGGATCGCGAGGCACAGCGCTGCCGTGGAATGCTTGCGACGCAGGCGCCGTCCGGGACATCGGTAAAAAGGAAGTAACCCGAAGCCATGCCGTTCGTGTGCAGTATTTGTGGTGAAGAAGCCACGCGAATTTGCGTCCGCTGCACGAAGGATGCGTGCAGCAACCATCTTTGCGAAAAATGCTTCCGCTGTAGCGACTGCTGCGAATGCGAGATCACGCTCTCGGAGCCGGTGCGCGAACCAGCGCGTTCCGCATTCCGGAATGCAGGCACTCCCGAGCACATACCGGAACCCGAGCCGCCGCAGCCGCCGCCCGACCCTGACCCCTTCCCCCCGGACGAGCCAGAGCCCGGGCCCGTGATGCCGTAGAGGGTTGCTGGTAAACCCGGTGCGTTTGGCGGACCCCCGCCCTTATGGGACGCGGCTGGGATCTTCTTAGCCGCACCAATCGCAAGGTTCGCGTTTCAGCCCCGGCGGTAACGCCGTGGGTTCGCGGGAGTGCAACCCCCGCCCTTGCGGGCGCGGCTTAAGCCGCCGCTAGAATCCTTCCCACACGTATGCGGAGAAGCGGCGGGCAGTGCGGAAGCCTACTCGCTCGTACAGCGTTACGGCATCTTCATTAGCTGCCGTTACCGTCAGACTGGCGGAGCGGCATTCGGCATCGCGTAACGAGAGGAGCGATTGGCGCAGTAACTCGTGTCCCACCCCGGTGCCGCGCGCTTCCGGAGAGACACAGATCTGGGTGATATGGCCGCATTGCGGCGCCACCAGACTCGCCAGGGAAACTCCGCACAGCCGGCCGGTCCTAGCGTCGAAAGCCGCAAAGGAGGCCGGACGGTAGAACGTGCCGCAACCGGGGTACTGCACGATGTTATAGAGGAATCGCCGCGCGCCGGCGGAACCGCGGTATTGATCATTGATCCGGCTATCGATGTGCGTGTCGTACGCTGCCACGATAAGTTGGGCGGCAGCGTCCTGATAGTGGTCGGACCATCGCTCGATGTAGATCGGACGGCGCACACGCCCCTCGCGCAGCGCTGCCTGGCGCAGATCGATGCGCATGAAGTTGCGTTCGAAGGAGCTGACATGATCGGCGCGCGGCGGAACGCGGTCTCTGGAGGGATGGAGCATCATGAGCTGGCATTCGATGCGGTCAATTTGCGGGCTGGCCATGATCGGATCGAGCGCCGCCTCTAGCAGCAGGTTTTCGCGGTCGAGGTCGCGAACGTCACGGCTCACATAGAGGTCGCCGATCAGGCCCTTATTGTCTTCCAGCACGTAATACACGTAGCCGGCGACGACTCCGCCTTCGAGAAGGGCGCTGCCGTTCAAAGCGCGCAAATCAACAAAGCGCCGAACCAGCTCAGCCGATTTCTCGAAGTCCCATTCGAGTTCTTGGTTCCAGGCGGCTGTCTCCTCGGCCAGGAGGGGTTCGAGATCGCGAGCCGAGAGGCGGCGCAGATCGACGATTTGCTGCGTCCGCGGAAGCGCCGGATGAAGGCGGGCAGCCATAAAGGTGCCTGCTATTGTACTCCGTACATGGCAGCGTAACCGAGCTGTTGCTTGACGTAGTCGCGCGGATAGGACAGCGTCACCGAAGTGGCGCTCTGGGTGGACAGCGCGCCCGCCGCGGCCTGCAAATCGGCGTTGATACCGCACCAATACGCCGGAATATTCAGCTTCTGATAGCGCGCGATTACCTGATCTCGCAGCGCGGGGTCGAAATGCACGCCGTACTTATCGATCAGGGCCTTCAGCGCGGCGTAATCGCCTTCGGCCTTGATTCGCATCAGTTCGGCTAGCAGCATGCCGACGCCCTGGTGCATCTTGTCGAAGTCCTTCAGCAGCAAATAGGTCTTACCGTTGCGCTCGACCTTCTGGATCGCGCTGGTTTTGTCCATGATGTAGTTCACGATGAGCTGGCGATTGCGCTGGTGGTCTTCCTCGATGGTGTCGCCCTTCGGAATGCGCTGGAGCTGCGTCAGTCCGACGCGCACGGCCGCATAGTACATTGCCTTGGCGACATCGGGACTGGAGACCAGCCCCAAGTCACGCAGTTTGGGATCGGTTGCGTTCCAGAGCGCCATCAGGTCTGCGCGCGACTCCTCCATGGTGGAGTAATACTCTTTGAGAAGCGATTCCGTGCCGTGCTGGAACTTGGGATTCAGTTTGCCGGAGCCGTGGCCGATGACCTCGTGCAACGCAGTCATCAGGTCGCTTGCCTCAATCCCGTATTTCTTCCCAATTGCAATCTCTTCCGAAGAGGCGGCGAACTCTTCCAGCGCACCAAACCCGGTGCCCTCCTGGATGGCGCGCGAATTTCCGGTGAAGAGGAAACTCTTGCTGCCGTACTTCTCGCGGATCTCGTTTTCGTTCGGCAGATTGTCGCCAATCGTGTTGGCGTGAAAATCGCCCGTCTCGACGACGGTTTCGACGGCCTTGGCAAGCGGCGGTTTAACTCCCTGCTTCTTGTACTGCGCCGCCCACGGGGCGTGATCCTCGAAGTATTGCGCGTTGGCCGCCAACTTCTGCATCGACTGGTTCATCTTCTGGTCGGTGATGCTGACGAAAGCTTGCGACGTGCCTTTGGCGGCGCGTGCGTCGCGGTAGACCTCGATGAAGCCGTTGGCAAAATCGACGGCGGGGTTGTTCTGCACCCAGAGAACGCCAAAGTGGATCCAATCAGCGGAATCGCCGGTCTGATAGTAGCGGATCAGAGCATCGATGATCGGTTGTTGGCCGGGCTCCGCGTAGGGCCGAGCCTTTTCCAGAAACTCGTTGGCTTTGCCTAGGAACGCCGCATAACGGCCAGGAGGAATCTTGCCCTCGGGAGTTCCCGCGCGATAGACCTCCTCCACGAGTTGGCCGTCTTTATCTTTTGTCAGCCGGGAGTTCAGCGGATGAATCTCGTGAAAGCCTTTCAGATCGCCGAGGGTGACTCCCGAATAGAAATTGTTGGCGCTGGACTGGAGAATGTCCAGACCGCCGCGCGGGCTTTTCGCAGTGATGCTGGGCTCGAAGTTCGCATCGAACAGAGACGGCCGCAGTTCGTTCAACTCGCGATCGAGGTCCGCCTGGTTGCGGATCTGTGGCGTGCCATAGGCGGTCCCGGCGAAGCCGCCCTTTTTCAGCGCCTCGGCTGCGGCGGCCTTTAATTCCTCGAAGGTGAATTCCGGCAAAAACTTTTGCGCGGTCAGATCGTTGTGGTTGCCGCGATTAGCCCAGAACAGCTTGGTGAACTCGACGATCTTCGGATGCTCGCTGCCATGTTTCACCACCGTCTCCAGCAATCTCTTCTGCCGTAGGCCGAACCGCGAATTCTGGTCATAGATGATCGGGTCTATAGCGATAGATGCCTGGCTCAGCCAGTAGGCCAGCGTCTGCTGGCGCGGCGAGAGAGTGCGGAAACTCTCCGCGGGAAGCTGAATGAAGCCGGTCGAGCCAACCCGATCCACAAGAGCGCTGTCGCCGGCCAGAGCGCAGGTACAGACCGCAACAGCAATCAATGCAGCGCGCACGATATTACCTCTCTCTCCATGTTATGCCCAGCGGCCGATCCGGACGTGCGGACCGCGCGGCGCCCAGATCCCAGGATCGGTGGGACCGTACAAGGCCAGCACCGGCGTGCCCACGGCCGCCGCCAAATGTGTGATTCCGGAATCATTCCCGATATATAACCGGGCGCGCGCCAGCCAGCAAGCCAGTTCGTAGAGGTCGTCGATATACACCGCGCCCGGTAGCGGCGGATCCTCCCTGCCGGCGCACCAGCGTACCGGGACGGTGCGCTCGAGTTGGCGAGCAACTTCACAAAACTTTTCGAGCGGCCAGTTCTTTCTGGGGCTGCCCGAAAACGGGTGAATGACTGCAAAATCCTCGCGATCGGCGGCACAGGGGATTCGCGGGATGCCGTCGCTAGCGCAGTCCGAAATGCGACGAACCTGCTCCAAATAGAAGTCGGTGGCGTGCATGCCGGGGCCTCCCTGGGGCAGCGCCGGGAAAAACGTGAATGGGAGATCGAGCGAATAGACCAAGTCGCGAAAGTCCGGGCGGTTGGCGCCGTACCAGGAAACGATCGAGTCGAACTCGCGGAGCGATTCCAGTAACCCGGGAGGCGGGTCCGTTATGGACAGCAAGTCGAGGCCGGTCGAGGCGATGGAGCGCGTGCGGTCGGCAAACCGGATCAGCGGAACGTTCGGCTTGGCCACCCAGATCTCAAACTCTTCGGTGCGCAGACACTCCAATGCCGGAAGCGACAGGATCAGGTCGCCGATGGCACCGGGGCGAATGACAAGCCGTTTCATTTTGGTTTCAGTATGACAAAACAAGCATGACAGTCGGTGTTTTTTCCACAGCCGACGCACATCTCGATTGCCGCATCTGTCTGAAAACAAGAGACAAAAACCTTGATGAAAAACACGTTTCCATTCCAAAAATTTCTTGACCCAAAAACGCTTCGGGAGCATATTGGGGAAGGTTCCAAGAGGTTTGAGGAACAGCAAACCTCCGGAAACGTAGCGGACCTGGAACAATGAGCCGGTTCCCCAACTAGGAATAGGACGGGAGACGGGGAGCGAAGGGAGATCGGGCGTATCCGGAAGGTGAACTGATCAGTCAAGATCCGGTAGAACGCTTTGATCCTGAGGGACCGAACAGTCCCGAAGGGGAGCGGAGACCGGCTAAGGGCTGATCGAGCATGCTAGCGATCCGGCAACGGGCCGAAGCGAAGAAGCGGCCGGGACGGGGCGAACCGTATCCCGGTTGTGGAGTGGCAGGCCGAACGGGCCGGACAGCAAGCGTGCAGGGAGCGAAGTAGCAGGCCGGGAACATTGACCCTGGAATGGAATCCGTGAAAGCGGAGGCCGTTGCGGGCGAGCGAAAGGCCGTTACGAGCACCCGGTTCCGGACAGGAGACAAAACAAAGGCTGCGGCGCGCCAGGAAGCGTTGATCCGGCTGCTGGAGAAAACGGCGGCAGGGGAGCAGAGAGGCGAGGCGTCCGGCGCTCCTGAACCGCGATGTTCTATGCCGTGCATGCCGGCGGAGAGCAAGGCTGGAAATCGGGTCACTTGGAACCTTTTTCTTTTTGCGGCCACGCGAAATCCGCAACCAGCGGCAGGTGATCGGAAGCGACCAGCGCTCTTTTCGTGCGGTGCAAGCTCAGTCGCTCCAGCCGTAGCTCGGGATCGTGGTAAATGTGATCCAGGTGCAGAAACGGCAGCACGCCCGGATAGGTCCGCGAGCGCCGAAGATGGATGCGCACATCGGCGCTTTCCAGATGAGAGCGCAGCAGCCGGGTGGCCAGCCCGCGAGTCCACTCGTTGAAGTCACCTAAGACGATGCGAGGCGATTGGATCTCGACATCGCTCAACAATTCCCGAGCAACCAGCATGCGGCCCTGATGGCGGCGCTCAATCAAGGCAGTCCCCAGGTGGACGTTGAAGATGTGCAGCAGGTCGCCGCCATCGAGCAGCACGTCGGCGCGGAGGCAACCCCTTTGCTCCCGTCCCTGGACGCTCAAATCGTAGTTGCGCATCATGCGGATGGGAAACCGGCTGAGCACGACGTTCCCATAGGCATCGCCGCGGTGCTTGCGGTTCTCGCCGAGGACGAACGGTAGCTTCAAGTGGCCGGAGATGGCTTCCGCCTGGCGGCCAAGCACCTCCTGCAAGGCGATGAGGTCGGCGCCCACCTCCGTCAAGACCTCGGCCACGCGAGCGGCGCTGACGCGTCCATCCATGCCACGACACTTGTGCACATTGTAGGTGACGACGCGGATGCGCATTACTCCTGCCGCTCAACGATCCAGCCTAGCAACTCGTGAATGCGCTCGAAAACCGACCGGCGCCGCCACCGCTTGTACGTCACGCGCCGGGCGTGGGCCAGGTCCTCCTGAAAGGATTGGTGCAGGCGGCCGGCCAGGTTCTCATCCTGCGCGGCCAGGTTCACTTCATCGTTGATTCCAAACGAGCGGTAGTCGAAATTGGTGGACCCGACGACGCTCCAGAGCCCATCGACGACCATGGACTTGGTATGGATCATGGACGGCAGATACTCATAGATCTGCGCTCCGTGCTTGAGCAGTTCCCCGTAGATACGGCGGCTGGAACGGCGAGTGAGCAGATGGTCGCTGTGTTTACCCGGCACCAGAATTTTCACTTCAACCCCGCGCTTTTCGATGGCGTGGATGAGTTCCTGCCGCGCGCTCCGGTCCGGTAAGAAATACGGAGTGGTGATGTAAAGGGTGCGAGAAGCAGACGCAATCAACGTTTGGAAAAGCATACGCGCGCGCGTCGCGCGTCCGAAAGACGGGCTGCTATTGATAACCATGGCCGCGGTGCCTCCGGCCACCCGGGATTCGGGGTAATAACGGGAACCAACCAACAGTTCGCCCGAGGACTCCAGCCAGTTCTCGGCAAACATCGACTGCAGGCTGGCCACCGCACGGCCCTCAACCCGGAACATTGTGTCGCGCCAGCGCTTCCGCCGCCGCGTATTTTTGTACCAATGATCAGCGATGCCCGCCCCGCCGACGAATCCGACTTTTCCATCGACGATGAGCAATTCCCGGTGAGTGCGATTGTTGTAATGCGGCAGGGTGTACCAGCGGAATGGCATGTACCAGTAGACTTCCCCGCCAGCAGCGATCAGTTCCCGAAACGTGTGTCTCCAGGTATTGAAGCTGCCGATTGCGTCCAGCACCACACGCACCTTGATGCCGGCGCGGGCTCGCTCGGTGAGCGCCTGTATAAACCGGGTTGCAATTTCGCCTTTCTGAAAGATATAAGCCTCGAGACAGATATGGCTCGCGGCTTCGCGAATGGCTGCCAACTCGGCTTCGTAGAATGCCGGTCCGTTAGCGAGCACCTCGATGGCGGTGTCGCGGTGCGGCTGAGCGAAGGCAAGGTCGCCCAGCATGCGCGCGAATTCTTCGGAATCGATGGGGCATGCCGGTTTCTCGCGGATCGAATACTCGAGAGCCGGTTCGAACAGCGCAAGAATGAGCAGCAGAAGCTGCAGGGCGATCCCAGTGATGGCAACGACCAGGAAGAATGTTTCCATCGGGCGCGGAGGGCCCCTCCTCTAGTGTGAACCGCGGCGCGGCCCTGCGCCGGGCCGTTCCCGGCGTTGGAATTGTGCTAGGTTAGGGTTTTCACATTCGCGGGAGGATCAATGGAGGCCCTTGGCCTGATCGAAACAAAGGGGTTGGTAGGCGCAATCGAAGCAGCAGACGCGATGGTGAAAACGGCCAACGTGGTGCTGACCGGGAAGGAATTCGTAGGCGCGGGGCTGGTACTGATCACTTGCCGCGGAGATGTGGGCGCCGTCAAGGCGGCTACCGACGCGGGGGCGGCGGCAGCGCGGCGGGTGGGCGAACTGGTGAGCGTCCACGTCATTCCGCGTCCTCACGAAGAGGTTGAAAGGGCCCTCCCGACCAGCGGCCTCAAAAAATAGCGGGCCATGCTGCAGGACCAAGATCTCCTGTCCGTTCAGGAGGTCCGCACCAAAGTCGAACAAGCCTACCAGGCCTGGCAGAAATACCTCGGCTACTCGCAGGAACAAATCGATTCCATCGTGGAACGCACGGCCGCCGCGGCCCGCGCCGAGGCACAGCGCCTGGCAGAACTGGCCGTGCACGAAACCGGCTACGGGAACGCGAAAGACAAGTTCATTAAGAATCTGCTCGCTTCGGAGATTTTGCCGCGCAAGATGCGCGGTCTAAAGACGGTCGGCATTCTGCGCGAACTGCCCGAGCATAAGATCGTAGAGATGGGGGTTCCAGTGGGAGTGATCGCCGCGATCCTGCCTACGACGAATCCGACTTCCACGGCCATCTACAAAGTGCTCATCGCGCTAAAGGCGGGCAATGCGGTCGTGGTGAGTCCGCATCCACGCGCGCACCAATGCACTTGCGCGACGGTGGGGGTTATGTCGCAGGCGGCAGTCGCAGCGGGCGCGCCCGAGGGCCTCATTCAGTGCGTGAATACCGCGACACTGGAAGGAACGCAGGCGCTGATGCGGCATGAGCGCACCAGCGTGATCCTGGCGACGGGCGGCGCGGGCATCGTCAAAGCCGCGTATTCCAGCGGCAAACCGGCACTCGGCGTGGGACCGGGGAACGTTCCCGTTCTGATTGACAGTTCCGCCGACGTGGAGGATGCCGTCGCAAAGGTGGTGGCCGGCAAATCCTTCGACTATGGGACGGTTTGTTCCAGCGAGCAGGCAATCGTGGCGGAGGAATCGCTGCGCGACCGCATTCTGCGAGCTCTCGAATCGCGCAAGGCCTACATTGCCGGCGAGGCGCAGAAGGAGGCGCTCGCCAAGCTGCTCATCATGCCGAACTGGACCGTGAACCCGCGCTGCGTCGGGCAGGCGCCCGGCAAAATCGCGCAGATGGCCGGTTTCGAAGTGCCTGTGGATACCTCGATCATTTGCGCCGAGATCGGCGGGGTGGGCAAACAGTATCCGCTCTCCGCGGAAAAGCTCTCGCCGGTGCTTTCCCTGCATTTCGTAAAGGAGTTTGGCGCGGCAATGGAGACGTGTTACGCGTTGCTGAAGTTCGGCGGGCTGGGGCACACGTCGGTGATCTACGCCCGCGACGACGCGCGGATCCGCGAATATGCGCGGCGGATGCCCGCGATGCGCGTACTGGTGAACACATCCGCTCCGCAAGGGTCTACCGGAATTACCACCAACGTATTCCCGGCAATGACGCTGGGCTGCGGAGCCGCGGCGGGGAACGCAACCTCCGACAATATCGGTCCTTTGAACCTGATCAACATCAAGCGCCTGGCTTACGTGGCGCGGACTGCGGAGGAAGCGTTCGAAACTCCCTTGGCCGCAAGCGCCAGCGCAGCAGCGACGCCGGGGCGCGGCGGATCGGTTGACCGGAGCACCGTCGCGGCCGCCGTGGAGCGCTATTTGGCGTCGCGAGGCGTGGGAACAGTTCTCGCGCCGCAACCGGCGGTGTCCCAGTCGAGTATCTCGAACGTAGCGGCGGAGGTAGTGGACCGGTTCCTCTCGCGCCGCTCGACGGGAACGGGAACCGGCGCCGGATTCGGCTGACTGGCGAATCCCGCAGCGGGGCCGTCCTGCCCCGTGCCACCCGCGCCGGCAGATCCGGACGGCATCCAGGAAGCGGAGCCCGCTCCCGCTGTTGCCGATTTTGTGTGTGAGGCCGACGTTCGCGCAGCCATGCGGGAGAACCGGAAGATCTATATCGGGTCAAAGACCATCGTGACGCCATCCGCACGCGACTTAGCCGGTCCCTCTGATATTCTGGTGATGGCGCAGGGGTAAGGTATATTCGTGGACTTAAACCTGGATACTCTCAAACGCGAGATCCTCGACTATCTCGAAGCGGCGGGATTCGCCGTATTTCGGAGCAGTCCAGGAGGCCTGGAAGGCCTCCCGATGGTGCTCTGGGATGTGGAGCGCCATCCCGACTACCAGCTGTTTCTGGACATCGCGCGCAACACCGGAGTCAAGCTCGTCATCTTCGCGACGCGCGAATTTGAGAAGAGCGACTTGGACGAACTGGAGGATCAACTCGAAGATTGCGAGCTGAGCCGCGAGGAGCAGCGCGAGTATGAATCGCGATTGCGCGAACTCCGCATCTTCGAGGGAGTGACCTGCTCGATCGAGCTGGCCTTCGACCACAACTCGCGTCTGTACGTCTACGAGTTGCAGCCCGACTGGTTCGAGGAGTTCCTCAATCTGGAAGAGGAGATCACCTCCCGCTTCGCAAACGAAACGGAACTGGATTCGGGCGATTCTCTGGGCGGGTACTTTTCCAAGAACTAACCCCTCATGAGAAACCCTGCCCGGTGGAAGTTACCGGCAATCGACGCGCGGGAAGCCTCCGCGCTCTCCGCGGAGTTGCAGATGGGTACCGCCGCGGCCAAGGTGTTAGTCGGCCGCGGATATCGGGATCGCGCGGCAGCATGCCGTTTTCTCAAGCCTTCCCTTGCCGATATGCATGACCCGCTCCTCATGCGCGATATGTGCGCCGCCCGGGAACGCATCCATCAGGCGATTCGCAATCAAGAGCGAATTCTGATTTACGGCGATTACGATGTGGATGGAACCACGGCCGTGGTAATCCTGACGAAGGCGATCGAGCTGGCCGGGGGCAGCGCCGGATATCACATCCCGCACCGCCTCAAGGACGGCTACGGTATGCGCGCCGAGGTGGTGGAAAAGGCCGCTTCCGAAGGAGTACACCTCATCATCAGCGTGGACACGGGCATCCGCGCCGGCGAAGTGGTCGCGCACGCCAACCAGCTGGGGATCGACGTCATCGTCACCGATCATCACCTGCCGGAGAGCGCGCTGCCGCCGGCCTCGGCGGTGCTGAATCCCAATCGGCCGGACTGCGCGTATCCGGAAAAGAACCTCTGCGGCGCGGGCGTTGCCTTCAAATTGGTGCAGGCGCTGCTGGCGGAACTCCCGTGGTCTCCGGAGAAACTGCAGCGCGTCACGGAATCGTTCCTGAAACTGGTGGCCATCGCGACGGTGGCGGACGTGGTTCCACTCACGGGCGAAAACCGCATCATCGTAAAACACGGGCTGGACGGGCTGGGCACTGTCCGCAACCCGGGGTTACGTGCGTTGTTGGAAGTTTCTGGTTTTCCCAGCGGCAGCATCCCGACAGCGCGCCAGGTGGCGTTCCAGATTGCTCCGCGGCTGAACGCGGCAGGACGCATGGATACGGCACGAACGGTCATCGAACTGTTCCTCACCAGCGATGCGGAGCGCGCCGGCGCGCTCGCCCGGCAATTGCATGAGCAGAATGCCGATCGCCGCCAAGCCGAGGCCGAGATCCGCGACATTTGCGAGCAACTGGAAGTGGACGATGCGGCGGCCGCACTGGTTTACTATGCCGAGCAATGGCACCGCGGTGTTCTGGGGATCGTCGCAAGCCGGCTGGTGGAGCGTTTGTGCCGGCCCGTGTTCGTGCTGGGCCTCAACCGCGAAGAGGGCTTGGCACAAGGCTCGGGGCGGAGCATTCCGGCCTTTCACCTACTTAAGGCGCTGGAGTCGATGCCCGACCTGTTCGTGCGGTTTGGCGGGCATGAGCACGCGGCGGGTGTAACGCTGGCTCCCGATCGCGTGGAGGAGTTCCGGCAGCGCTTCAGCGCGTACGCGGCCACACAGTTAAAGCCGGAGGACTTCCTGGCTGAGATGCGGATCGACGCCGAGGTCCGATTCAGCGAGATCACCGATCGCGGTGTGGCCGACATCTTCGCGCTTGCGCCATTCGGTAATGGCAACCCGCCGCCGTTGTTCCTGGCTGCCAACCTGGAAGTAGCGGGACCGCCGGCAGCCTGGAACGAGAAACATCTTCGCGTGATGCTGCGCCAGAACGGGCGCACGCTCGTTTTCAAGGCATGGAACTTTGCCGAGCGGGCAGCGGAGATTACAGCCGGGGCGCAAGTGGACGCCGTGTTTTCGGTAGAAGAGGACGCTTACGCCGCCGCACGCGGATTCCCCGGCTGGTGCGCCGTGCTGCGGGATGTTCGAGCGGCCGGGCAGGCACGCGAGGCGGCGGCGTAGGTCTCGCTCGCCGTCGTACGGTGAAGTCCACAATCTGGCAGTCTTGCCGATTAGTCCCCTTGCACCGCGCGGACGGCCTTGTCCACGGGCTCGAGAGCGGCGATCTCGACGCCGAGCGGGGCGGTCTTGAGGTCCGCAAACTTGCGGGCACTGACCAGGACGCGGCTCTCCAGCGAACCGACAGCGCTGTTATAGCATTCGACGGCTTTTTCCAGGCTCCTGCCCAGCTTGCTCCAGTGCTCGCCCATATCGGAGAGACGCTTATAGAGTTCCTTGCCGAGCGTGCTGATTTCGGCGGCGTTCTGCGCCAGCTTCTCCTGGCGCCATCCGTAAGCCACGGCGCGGAGCAGCGCGATCAGAGTAGTGGGAGTGGCCAGGATGATATTCTGATCGACGCCGAACTCGATCAGCGACGGATCGTTCTCCAAGGCGGCGCTGAAGAAGCACTCTCCCGGCAAGAACATCACCGCGAATTCCGGTGTTTGGTCGAACTGTTCCCAATAGGACTTGCGGCCCAGGGCCGTCATGTGGGCGCGAACCTGGCGCGCATGGCTGGCGAGGCGGGCCTTGCGGCTCTGCTCGTCGGGGGCTTCGATCGCCTGCAGGTAGCCATCGAGAGGGGTCTTGGCATCCACGACGATCGTCTTTCCTGCGGGCAGGCGGATCAGGAGGTCGGGGCGCAGCCGGCCCTCCTCGGAATGAACCGTGGTCTGGCTTGAAAAATCGCAATGCTCGAGCATTCCGGCCATTTCGACCACGCGCCGCAGCTGGATCTCGCCCCAGTGGCCCCGGACGCCGGGCGTCCGGAGTGCGGTAGCTAGCCGGCCGGTTTCGCTCCGGAGTTCCTGCTGCGTTTCGACCAACCCACGGACTTGCTCGTGTAGCGCAGCATAAGCGCCGGCGCGTGCTTTTTCCAGATCCTGGATCTTGGAATCGACTTTTTCCAGCGAACTCTTGACGGGAGCAACCAACTCGGCGATGGCCTGCTGCCGCTTTTCCAGATCGCCGCGGGCGGACTCCTGTGTTTGCGCCAGAGTCGCCTTGGCGAGATCGAGGAACTGCTGGTTATTGCGGGCTAACGCGTCGGCAGACAGGGCCTGAAACATTTCCGAGACCTCGTGCTTTCGGCCGCGCAAAAGCAGCCATGCCAAACCGAACCCGGCCAAAAAACAAATTAAAGGAAGAATGCTTTGCACGACGTCTATTATCTCCCCTGGTTCAGTTGATGTGAAACAGGTAAAAGCGTCCCGCCTCGCCGACGCGTTCGATGCCCCACTCCGGCTCATGGCCGAGAAGCGCATTTCCGATGGGCGCGTTTCCCCCGGCGCCTGTGGGCACGAGCAGGTAGGCAAACCCGGCTCGTCGAACGGCGCGAACGGCTTCCAGCCGCAGGTCGTCACTCGCGCGCCGCAGAGCCTGCCTGACGCTAAGTGCCTGCCAGTTGCCGGCGGCGTTTTGTCCGTAGAACTCCACGGACAGACCGGACGCTTCAGCGCGGGACTGGAGCACCGCCGAGGAGATGCTCTGCGGATGGTCGAACCGAATTTCGAGGTACATGCCGGGTCGGAGCGGCTCCAGAAAACGCCACGGGGTCGCCGGGTTGCCATCGAGCGCGAGCGGGGCCTCCCATGCATTCGGCCAGGCGCGCAAGCGCCACTGCGGGCTGTTATAGACCAGGTCGTCGCCGGAATAGAGCCGCACGTCATTGAGTTCGAACGCGGGCGCGTGGCCGGAGAAGCGAAAGCGCAGCGCACCGAGAGACTGCAGCGGCCAGTTGCCCGTCCATTCGTCCGTGGGCGGGTTCGCATAAGGCGCGGCGGAGCGAAACGCCGCAGCAAGCATTTCGGTTTGCGAAGACTGCCAGTCGAGCCGCACATCGCGCGCGACGTAAGCAGTGGCGACAGGGATCATCGCGAAAATGCGCGCGCGGGGTGGCGTGTTGCGCTCGATCATGCGGGCGACGCCGAACTCCTCGATGCGGCGCTTCAGGTAGGCTTGTTCCGGTTCGATCCGCAGCGCGGCGGCGATTGGAAATTCAGAGAGGCGAAAGCCCGGCCGCGTTTGCCAGAGATTCATGACCTGCGGCCAGCACAGCACAGCCTGAACTGCGATCGCCGCCCATGACGCCG
>CAYMHP010000114.1:0-15929 GCA_964390225.1 uncultured Solibacteraceae bacterium | reverse complement strand
CCCAAGGATCCGACCTTCAATTCGGCATCAATTGCGGGGTTCGTATCTACCTCAAGCACAATGCCGGATTGCACGTATTTGGCGAAGCCCGCCTTTGAGACTTCAAACAAGTAGGGTCCAATCGGCAGACTGGGCAGAGTGTAGCCGCCGTCTTCTCCCGTGACGGTGGTCCGCACCGCCCCAGTGGCGGTCTGTGTCACCTTGACCTCCGCGCCGGCAACCACGGATCCGGTGGCGTCTCGAATCACACCGCGAAGTTCGATCACAGCGCCCGCCACGATGTCGATGTCACGCGATAGCTCACGCCGCGAATTTGCGCCGTTGAACCTTGCCCCCAAGCGGCCGTGCCGATTCCTACCCATATGAGGATAAGAGCTGCGATTCTCATTGGCATATCTCCTGGTGACGTACTTTAAGTCTTACAATTGCGGTTTGCAATCGAATGGATTTTCATCCGGGATCAGGCTCTGTCGCAACCACGTAGTCCCTTGTAGAGCCACTGGCCATTCACCTTGACCCAACAGAACCTTCCGGAGACATGGATTGCACTTTTTCGCTCCGCAGAACGCGGCGACTGAGAGCGGTCATGCGGGAATAGACATTGTCCTGGGCGAGCGCTTCCCTAGCGTGACGGTCTTCGGCCTTTCTCTTGCGCGTGGCGGGCATCAAACGATCAAACGTTCGATCTCGATCTATGGCTCAACTCGCCGCTTTCGGTCTTTAGCAAGGGTGCGGCCGCGCTGATCGTTACCGATTCCGTGGCCACGCCGACTTCCAGTTCCGCGTCGATGCGCAATTTGGCGCACTTGCAACTCGACGCCGTTCCACACGAACTTCTTGAAACCGGAGACGTGACCGACAACTCATATGGCCCCGCCGGCAGTTCGCTCAATGTGTAGTTTCCCGTCGCCGTCGTCACGGCTTCGTAGACGCCGCCGGTGGCCGTGTTTCTCGCCTCAATTGCCGCCGACGGCACTACCGCCCCGCCGGGATCGCTGACCACACCCGTTATGCTTCCCCGGTCACTCTGCGCCACCGCCAACCCGCAGAGCACAATGAGAGATCCCAGAAGCTTCATGTCACTCCCCCTCTTTGGCGCTGATTGCGAAGTCCGGTCACTAGATATCGTGTACAGAACTGAGTCAAGCGCGAGCGCGTCACCTGAATTCATCTTGCCCGTCCAGAGCGCCGGTGATATACTTCTGGCACTTGATCGGGAGGGTGAAGAAATGCGTCAGGTATGCACAGTTTTACTGTGTGTGTTGATCGGATGTTCTGCCGTTCTTGCACAGACATCGACAGCGCAAATCAGCGGAACAATCAAGGATGAGAGCGGTGCCGCTATTCCAGGCGCCCAAGTGAAAGCGACCCAGTCCGCGACGGGGGCGGCCCGGAGTACTGTCAGCGGAGCCGACGGCGGTTACGTGCTTCCTAACCTTCCGGTCGGCCCTTACACCCTGGAAGTGAGCAAAGACGGCTTCAGTAAATTCGTCCAAACCGGAATCGTCCTGCAAGTGGACGCCAATCCTTCTATCGACATCCCGCTGAAAGTGGGATCTGTGAACGAACAGGTTCAGGTCCAGGCCGAAGCAGGCCAGGTGGAGACCCATAGCACCGGCGTCGGTAATGTGGTGGATAACCAGCGGGTTGTCGAAATGCCTTTGAATGGCCGAAACCCGCTCGAGTTAGTGCTGTTGAACGGAATGGCGACTTTGCCTGGGCCGGGAGCAATCAACAACGTTCGCAATTACCCCACTATCGTCATCTCCGTCGCGGGAGGGCAGGGAGGTAACAGCGCAACTTACCTGTTGGACGGCGCCCTTTTCGAAGACCCGTACAACAACCTAAGCCTTCCGTTGCCGTTCCCGGACGCTCTTCAGGAATTCAAGGTGGAAACCAGCGCGTTGCCGGCACAATATGGATACCATTCCGGCGCGGCGGTGAATGCGGTCACCAAATCCGGAACGAATGAATTTCATGGCGATCTGTTCGAGTTCATCCGCAATGGCGATTTCAACGCCAGGGACTTCTTTGCGGCTCGGCGCGATACCTTGAAACGGAACCAGTTCGGCGGCGTAATCGGCGGCCCGGTTAAGAAAGATAGGCTTTTCTTCTTCGCGGGGTTACAGCACACTTCGCAGCGTTCCGATCCGAATTCGCTGACGGCGTTTGTCCCTACGGCCAGCATGCTAGCGGGCGATTTCACCGCAGTGACTTCCCCCGCATGCCAACAGGGCAGGCAGATCAATCTAAGCGCGGCGGCAGGGTTCGTAGACAATCAGATTTCTCCGTCACGGTTAAACCCAGTCGCGCTCAACATCGCGAAAACCATGCCGGTGTCGGCGGATCCCTGCGGTCGAACATTGTACGGGTATGATGCGGGTCTCGACGAAACTCTGGGCGTGGTCAGGATTGACTATCAAAAGAGTGCGAAGAACACGATTTTCGGCCGCTACTCGGTCGGCTACCTGAACAACCATTCGACCTATGACGGCAAAAACCCTCTGTCGATTAACAACTACGGCGTGAATGATCTCAATTATCAGTTTGCAATCGGGGATACCTATCTCATCGGTTCCAGCGTCGTCAACTCGCTCCGGCTTTCCGCCAGCCGTACGAACGTCGTGAAGCTTCCGGACCCGTACAAGTCGTTGGCGGAGTTTGGAGCGAATTATACCCCGATCGGGGGACACATCATCGATTTGACTGTCTCTGGAGTGGGCGGGGGATTTGCGATCGGATCTACCGCATCCGTTCCCGGGCAGGCGCACACGGGGGCCAATCCATCGATCTCAGACGATGTGAACTGGGTTAGGGGCAATCATCAGATCCAATTCGGCGGGAACATCTATAAGCGCATCATGAACTACTGGTCGGGCGTGAATGCGGTCGGCACGGTTAACTTCAACGGGACAGTAACCGGTCTCGCATTGGCGGATTTTCTCACTGGCAATGCTATCTCTTTCGGACAAGGCACCAATTACGGCATGTACTTGTACCAATATTACGCTTCGCTCTACCTGCAGGATTCCTGGAAGCTGTCGCGGCGCCTCACGCTGAACTACGGCGTGAGATGGGAGCCCTATCTTTCGAATCAGAACAAATACGGACAGCTCGATCACTTCGATCCCACCTTGTTTGCGCAGGGTTTTCACAGTAGCGTGTTCACCTCCGCTCCCATAGGCATGGCTTTTGCGGGCGATTCGCAATACAACTGCGGAACCGGGTACAACTGTAACACCTGGGATAAATTCTTTCCGCGAGTCGGATTGGTTTGGGATCCTACCGGGCAGGGAAACATGTCCGTTCGCGCATCGTACGGGATGTTCGGCGATCGGCTGCACCAGTTCTTCCCGAATCAGATGGGATTCGGTCCTCCGTTCGGCAGCAACGTAGGTCTGTCGAACGTGAACCTTTCCGATCCCTGGGCCAACTTCCCAGGTGGGAATCCCGTCCCAACCCTGGCCGCATGTAATCCGATCGGCCACGCCAGCCACACCTGCGCCTTTCCCACTGCCGGCCAATATGTCACGTTCAATCTCAGCGATTACCACCCCATGTACGTTAATCAGTGGAATTTGAGCGTGCAGCGGCAGGTCGGGAACTGGCTGTTTTCCGTGAATTACTTGGGCAATTCCTCGATTCATCTGGGCACTTCGGAACCGCTGAACCCGGCGGTCTTCATGGGGCTAGGCCCTTGCACGCTGAACGTCGTCAACAGCGCCGGCCAGGTAGTTCCTACGAACTTCTCCACGTGTTCGACCACTGCAAACCAGAACCAGCGCCGAGTATTCTATTTGCAAAATCCACTAGCCGGACAATACTACGCGGGAATCGGAGCCTATGATCCGGGCGGCACCGGATCCTACAACGGAGTCTATCTTTCCGCCAACAAAAGGCTGAGCCACGGGTTGGTGATCACTGCGAACTACACTCTGTCGCATTGCATCAGCGACATTTACGACCAGCAAACCGGATCCGGCGGCGTTTCCCCGTACCAAAACCGGAGGCAGGGCCGTTCCAATTGCGGGGGAGCCGATCAGCGTCAACTGTTTACGCTGAACGCGGTCGCCCAGACGCCGAAATTCTCCGGCCGGGCGCTGCGCATGTTCGCGAGCAATTGGCAGGTTGCTCCTATCCTCCAGGTCAAGTCGGCCCAGTTCTTCAGCATCATTCCGGGAACCGACCGGGCGCTCACTACGGAGCCCGCTCAAACCGGGAACCTGTTGGATCCGGCCGGCGTCTACCCCGCTAACCAGAGCGTGAACAATTGGATCAACAAGTCCGCCGTCGCCTTGCCCCCCCTCGGCACTCACGGCAACCTTGGCCTGAACAACATCAAGGGTCCGGGCGTCTTCCAATTCAATATGGCGCTGTCGCGTACCTTCGTCGTGCGCGAACGCAAGACTATTCAGTTGCGCTTCGAGTCGTTCAATGTGCCCAACCATTTGAACCCCGCGGCGCCGGGCTCCCTGAGCAGCCCGGGCACCAACTCGCTCAGTTCGTCGACCTTCGGCCAGATTTTGGGAGACATCAGCGGGAACAACGGGCTGGATTCCGGTGACCCGCGCATCATTCAACTCGCGATGAAGTTCGTTTTCTAAGTGCGGCGCGCACAATTGTCGCCAACGCAAACAAAACAGGCTGGATAACCCGAACGGGTCATGGCACCCGGCCGGCTGGAGGAGTAGAATATACTCCAGCATACGAGGAGGGTTCCCCTTGAAGAAGTCGGCCGCGCTTTTACTCCGAGGGAGCATGGCGGTTTTCGCGTTTGTGACGGCGTGGAATCCGTCCTCGGCGCAAACCCCCAAAGTTCCAGCCGGCGGGGCCGATTCGGCCGCGGCCGAGCGCGCCCTGCTCGACCGGTATTGCGTCACCTGCCATAACGACAAGGTCAAAACGGCGAATCTCTCGCTACAGAATCTTGACCTGACAACTGTCGGCGATCACCCGGAAATCTGGGAGCAAGTCATCCGGAAACTACGCGCGGGAATGATGCCGCCTCCCGGCATGCCGCGGCCGGCGCTCGCCCAATACGAACAGTTGCGAGACTGGCTCGAGGCCGAGGTCGATCGCAAAGCGGCCGCGCATCCCAACCCCGGTTCGGTGGTTCTTCACCGATTGAATCGCACCGAGTACGCCAACGCGATCCGCGATTTGTTGGACCTTGAAGTAGACGTCAGCACGCTTCTCCCGGCGGACGATTCGGCGCGTGGCTTCGACAACGTAGCGGGGTCGCTGACCATTTCGCCCACTCTGCTGGAAGCCTACACTACCGCGGCGACGCGCATCGCCCGCACTGCCGTGGGTTTCTGGAAATCACCGACCGCGGCGGCTTACATTGCGCCGCCCGACTCCTCACAGAACCAGCATATCGAAGGTCTGCCGTTCGGTACTCGGGGCGGAATGGCGGTCCATCACACTTTCCCATCCGACGGCGAATATCATTTTTCGGTCGAGAACCTCGGCATCGGCCGGTTTATTCCCGGAGAGAAGCTCGAATTCCTCATTGACAACGAAAAGGTTGCGGTGCGCGATTACAAGGGCGTGGGCTTGACTGCGAACAACGCCGCGGGAGGCGACGGGGAAATCGATATTTCCGTGCCCGTCAAAGCCGGCACGCACCTGGTCGGCGTCACTTTTCTCGCGACCAATTATCGCCCATCGCTCGACTTCATTCGTCAATACGAACGAAAATCGCTCGAAGACAATCCCATCCCGCAGCTGGAATATCATCCGGCGGTCGGAATTTTGAGAATTCAAGGGCCGTTCCACCCGACCGAGCCGCAAGACTCTCGCTCCCTCCGGAAAGTCTTCACCTGTCATCCAGCGAATGAAGCCCAGGAGAGTGCGTGTGCAAAGGAGATTCTCACTACTCTGATGCGCCGCGCGTACCGCCGGCCGGTGACGGCCGCGGATTGGGAATGGGTGCAGGCATTCTATCTGGAAGGCCGTCGGGAAGGCACATTTCGGGATGGAATTGAACTCGGGCTACGACGAATCCTGGCCAGCCCGCCGTTTCTGGTCCGCGCAGAACGCGAGCCCGCGAACATCCCCGCGGGCCAGCCGTACCGGATTACGGACCTGGAACTGGCGTCGCGCCTGTCGTTCCTGATCTGGAGCAGCATCCCGGATGACGAACTCATCGACGTTGCGAGCCAGAACAAACTGCATCTGGCGCCGGCCCTCGAACACCAGGTGCATCGGATGCTGGCGGATCCGAAGGCCGACGCGCTGGTCGAGAATTTCGGGGACCAGTTGCTGTATCTGCGGAACCTCCCGGCGACCTCCCCGGACGGCGTCTACTATCCGGATTGGGATGACGAACTGCGCAAGAGTTTTCGCCGCGAAACTGAGTTGCTGTTTCAGAGCATTATCAAGGAAAACCGCAGCGTGGTCGATCTTTTGACCGCGGACTATACGTTTCTCAACGAACGGCTCGCGAAGCATTACGGTATCCCGAACATTTACGGCTCGCAGTTCCGTCGCGTGACATTGGGTACCGATCTGGCGTATCGCCGCGGATTGCTGGGTCAGGGTAGCGTCCTCTCCTTGACGTGGGTGCAAAACTTCCGGACCTCCCCTGTGAAACGCGGCGTCTGGGTGCTAGAGAACATTCTGGGGACCCCGCCGCCCGAGCCCCCTCCCAACGTGCCGCCACTGGAAGACACGAAGGGCGACAACAAAATCATGACTTTGCGCGAGCAGATGACATTGCACCGCAAGAACGAACCGTGCGCGAGCTGCCACAAGCTCATGGATCCGATAGGATTCGCGCTTGAGAATTTCGACGCGGATGCCAAGTGGCGGACCAAGCAGGGCGGCGATGGCGGAGTGCCGCTGGACACCTCGGCCGTTCTGTGGGATGGCGCCAAGGTCAACGGCCCGATCGAATTGCGGCAGCACCTGCTGTACTATTCGCCGCAGTTCGTTCGGATGATTACCGAGAAGATGATGACATTTGCGCTCGGCCGCGGCGTGGAATACGAAGACATGCCGGTCATTCGTTCGATTGTGCGCGACGCGGATCGCGACAACGACCGGTTTGTTTCCATTCTGATGGGGATTGTGAAGAGCGCGCCGTTCCGAATGCGCACCAAAGAGGTCGAAGAAGAGGCACACGTGGCGGAAGCTACGCCGATTGCAAAGGGGGCGAAATGAACTTTATTGAAAAGAAATTCATCCCGCGACGCACGTTCATCCGAGGCGCCGGAGTTGTCCTGGGGCTTCCGCTTCTGGACTCGATGGTTCCGGCTCAGACTCCCCTGAACCAGACGGCTGCGGTTCCGGCCCGGCGGTTTCTCGGCGTCTGGCATCCGCATGGCGCAGCGCCGGGCTATTGGAGTCCACTGCAGGAAGGCGCAGACTTCGAATTCTCATTCATTACCAAGCCGCTGGAGCCGTTCCGTAGGTACGTCACGCTAATTACCGGGATGGATATGCCGGAGGCAATGGCCACGACGGAGGAGCCGGGCGGCGACCACGCGCGCGGCGCGGTGCTGCTGACCGGCGCCCGCCCGCGCCGGAACGCCGTGAGCCCTTACCTGGGCGTGTCCATCGATCAGCTCATCGCCAAGAAATACGGCCGAGACACTATCCTGGAATCGATTCAGCTCGGCGTCGAGCAGGACGGCAACTTCGGCAACTGCAATTGGGGTTACAGTTGCGCCTACACGAACTCCATCTCGTGGGCTTCGCCGGTCCAGCCGCTGCCCACGGAAGTGAACCCGCGGGTCGCTTTCGAGCGCCTTTTCGGGGATGGAACGAATCCGGAGGAACGAAAGCTTGGCCGCAAGCAGAACGCAAGCATACTGGATTCCGTTGCCCAGCAGATCTCGTATTTCAAGAAGCCGTTGGGCGCGGTGGACCAGGCCCGGCTCGATACCTATCTAGAGAACATTCGCGAGATCGAGCGCCGCATCCGGATCGCGGCGGAACGGTCCATCCAGGAACCTTCGGAAGAGATCCCCTTCGGGCTTCCGGAAAACAAGCACCTGCATTACCGGCTGATGTACGACCTGTTGGCGCTCGCCTTTGAGGGCGATCTGACCCGCTCCGCCACCTTCATGCTCGGGAAGGATCTTTCGGGCGCCAGCTTCCCCGAATCCGGCTTCAACGGTGGCTGGCATGGCTCCTCGCATCACGGTGACAAGCCCGAAAATGTGGCCAATTACGCGAAGATGAATCGCTACCATGTTCAGAATCTCGCCTATTTCGCGCAGAAGCTGAGCAAGACCCCCGATGGCGACGGCACCCTTCTGGATCACACGCTTATCTATAAGGGAAGCAACATGGGCAACTCGCATCGGCACGCCCATGTGAAGGTGCCGGTTATCCTGTTGGGCGGGCTGGACGGCCACTTCAAAGGCAACCGGCACATTGTCTTTCCCGATAACACCGAGCGCACTTCGAATATGCTGCTCGCCTTGTTGCACAAATATGGCATCGAGACATTTCCCAAGTACGATGTCAGCGGCCGGCAGGTGGGTGAGATCGATTCGTTCGGCTCCAGCACTAAACCGCTCTCGCTATGATGCGCCGGAGAACCACGAAGATTGCGATCGGGGCGGCTGCCGCGCTGCTCTGGTTGACCAGCCCGGCTGCGGCCCAACTCAGGCGGATGACGAGGCCGCAAGTCCAACGCCCCGATGGACCCGTGTGGGAAGTGATCCGTAAGCACTGTACCGACTGCCACGGGATTGACGACTACGCCTACTATGCTCAAGACCGCGCGGCCTGGCAGAAGCTAATCGCCGACAAGCATAAGCCGGGAGAAGCCGATCTTTCGGAAGCCGACCGCAATCTGCTGCTGGATTGGCTGGTCTCCAAGTTCGGACCCGGCGTGAAGCCATTCCCGCGAACCTATATCCCGCCCGAGATCACCACGTTTTTCACGGATCCTGAAGCCTTCCGACTTCTGAACCGGGCCTGCACAAAATGCCATGGGATCGACCGCGTGGAGAAGGTCAGGAAACCGGCCGAAGCGTGGCGCGTGACGCTCGTGGATATGCGAGAACGAGGCGCACAGCTCTCGGACCAGGAACTGGAACAGCTCGTGGAATGGCTTGACCGGGTCTGGGGAACCAACACAGACAAATGAGAACGGCACAAAAGGCGATGAAATACGCGATTGGGGTGGTTGTGATCGGCTTGCTGCTGGCGTTAGGAATCTCTGCCGCCGGTCGCAGCGACGTAGCGGATGCGGCGATGCGGGGCGACCGGGCCGGGGTTCGTGCCCTACTGGCCAAGAAAGCCGACGTCAATGCGTCGCAGGTGGATGGCACGACCGCGCTCCACTGGGCCGTTCGGGCTAATGACCTTGAGATGACCGAGGTGCTTCTCAGCGCCGGCGCCAAAGCTTCGGCTGCGAACCAGTCCGGAGCGAGACCGATGCTGCTGGCGGCGATGAACGGCAGCGCGGCCATTCTCGAACGCCTCATCCAGGCGGGCGCCGATCCCAATGCTCAGTTGTCGGATACGGGAGACACCGCGCTGATGTTGGCTGCCCGTACGGGCAAGGTGGACGCCGTCAAGGTGCTGTTGGATCACGGAGCCAAAGTAAATGCCAAGGAAACCTGGGGCGGCACTACGCCCCTCATGTGGGCCGTGGCGGAACTTCATCCCGATGTGACCAGGTTGCTGGTGGATCGCGGCGCCGATGTGAACGCGAAATCCAACTTCGTGCCTTCAGCCTCGGGTAGAGGATTCGAGGGAACCTCTGCGGTGGCGCCGAAGGCGAACCAAACCACCGAAGAGTTTGCCAGCGGCTGGATGACGCCGTTGATGTTCGCCGCGCGGGAAAACGATCTCGAATCGGCGAAGGTGCTCGTCGAGGCGGGCGCTGACGTCAATGCAGTCGGGGCGGACGGCAAGGATGCTTTGGGCCTGGCCCTCTTTAATGGAAGCTATGACGTGGCTTCCTTGCTCATCGATGCTCACGCGAACGTGAACCATGCCGACGCCCAACGGTTCACGCCCCTGTTCTGGGCGGTGGACCGGCGCAACATGGAGACCGCGCCGAATTTCCCCTGGATGGTCACCACCGACCCGCTCCCCCTCATAAAGAAGCTTCTGGATGCCGGAGCGAATCCTAATGCGCTCATCAATAACACGCCCCGGGCCCGCATGCGCGAAGGCTCGCCGCGGATCGTCTATGCGACCGCGTTGATGCGGGCCGCGTTTAGCGGCGATATTGAGCTGGTAAAGCTGTTGCTCGCTCACGGCGCCGATCCGCACATTCAATCCAGTGACAGGGAGACCACTCTGGCGGCCGCCTGCGGCCTCGCATTCATTAATGGCTATCACCGGCAACGGCCCTCCGCCGAACGGCTGGAAGTCGTGAAACTGATGGTGGACCTGGGTGAAGACGTAAATCACGCCGACAGCTACGGCATCACTCCCTTGATGGCGGCCGCGAACCTAGGCGACATCAACATTGTGAGGTACCTGATCGATAAAGGCGCGGACCTCGGCGCCCATGACCTCGGAAAGAAGAATGACGGTAACTTTGGTTCGAGCGTGGAGCCTCTCATGCCCATCGACTATGCGATCGGGGTGGGAACCTTCGTGCCCAACAATGCCGTGATCATGCATGAGGACGTAGTGAAGCTGATGAGCGAAGTCATGAAGCAGCGCGGGATCAAACACACCACGTCCGAGTGCACGTTGCGAGGCTTTACCTGCAGCATCGCCAATGTGGATCCCAAGACGGCAACGCCCGCTGAGATTGCCAAGATCCGGAAGATTCAGACTGGCTATCAGGTGGATGGAATCACCGGCGGCCTCGCCGTTCAGGATCAAGCAAAGAAAGGCAAGTAGACGAATTGACGCCAGGCGGTAGCGAGACGCATATTCCTCCGCAGTTTGTTGCGGGAATCCCCATTGTCACCCCGGAACCAGCTGACGGTCGAGTGTCTCACCCCGGACTTGCGACAGTTATTCCGCCCCCATTCCGGACCACCGCAACCGTGTAGGGTCCAGATGCACGCTGAGTTCCTTCCGTGAGTCAGTGTGGAGGAGCGGAGCAATTCGACCGCGATGCGGCCGCGTGTGGGACGAACTGCGGTCATAGCTGAACAGCTTCGCGAAAATTTAAAGGAGCCTTTCAGGAGAGCCAGAGTCATTTCGAAGCAAGGGGCTCGACCGCTGGTCGGCAACTTTTCGAGTCTTGATTCATGAGTGAGCACTCACTATAATGAGATTGTGGACGAACCAGAATCGAGCACGCGAACTCAGATCGTAACCGCGACCCGCAAGCTCATTGAGGATCGGGGCATTGCGCACATCACGACGAAGCAGATCGCGAAAGCCGCAGGGTGCGCCGAGGGAACCATCTTCAGGCACTTCGAGCGCAAAGAAGATCTCCTGCTGGCGGCAGTGCTTGTCCATTTTCCGACTTTAAAAGAGTCGCTCATGTCGATCCCGGGCGGAAGTTCGCGCGAACGCCTCCGCCGCCTTGCCTTAAGCCTGATTCGGTTCTTTGAGCAGATTACGCCGGCTTCTGTGGCGGTTCTTTCGGATGCGGAATTGACACGGCGGCACCGCGAAATAGTCAGCGAGCGGAATGGCGGACCGCAGCGTCTCTACATGGCGGTGGCCCGTTTCATCGAGGCGGAGCAAGCGCGGGGGGCGCTGCACGCGGATCTGTCACCGGTCTATATTGCTTCCACGCTGCTCGGCCCATGTTTTTTCCGGGTGTTCAACCGTCTTTCGCTCGGAAAGGATGCGCCGGAAATGACCGACGAGGAATTTGTTGCGGGCATAGTCGAAACCCTTTGGGAAGGAGTGCACCCGGCGGACAGCGCGTCCGCGAGCCGGACGCCGCACAATCCCAGGTCAACGGGGCGCCGGAAGGATAGCGAATGAGGAGAAGAACTGTCTTGGGCGGCCTCGGTCTGCTTGGTGCCGCATCGATCTGGACAAGGCTTGTGATCGTTAGGGGCCGAGCAGCGACCGCCGTGCGCGATCAATGACTCGTCGTTTTGAAGTTCTTGAAGAGTGAGTGCTCACTACTGTTCTGAAAGAAAGGAGGAACAGGTTATGAAACCGGGATATCAAGGCGCGAGCGTGGCTTTGCTGGCAGGTCTGTTACTGGGACAGGCGGGGGTTGCGCCGTCGTTCGAGGTGGCGTCCATCAAGCAGGCGCCGCCGTTCTCGCTTGAGAAAATGCAATCGGGCCAACTCCACGTTGCCAGCATCAAAGGGTCGCAGGCGGATTTTCAATTTGTCTCGCTGACCGACCTGCTTGCTTACGCGTATCGCGTCAGGCCCTATCAAATCTTAGGTCCGACTTGGATTCACGACGGACGTTGGGATATCGCGGCGAAGCTGCCGGAGGGAGCTTCCCAGGACCAAGTGCCTGAAATGATGCGGAGCCTGCTCGTCGAACGATTCAAACTGGCAGCGCATCATGAAAGCCGCGACAATCCAGCGTATGAACTGATCGTCGATAAAGGCGGGCCGAAGTTGCAGGCTTTACCACGCGACGAGGACTCCGCCGCGAACAAGGCCGATGCTGTCAGTGCGACTCCCGCTGTTCCCTTGGGAGGCTTTCCTGGTGGAGCTGGCAACCTGCGCTTCAACAATGATGGCAAGGGAGTGATTACTGGTGGGCCGAACGGAACAACGCGAGTATCACCAGCCCCGACTGGCGGCATGCGCTTCGAAATATCCAAAATGACCATGCCCGCCCTCGCGGAGATGTTGGCACCCTTCGTGGATCGACCAGTGATCGACGGCACCGGTTTGAAGGGGCCTTTTCAAGTGACTCTGGATATTCCCTTCGAAGCCATGCTTCGCGTGATTCAAAGTCAGGGAGGTGGCGCGGCTTTACAGGGCGCCTTTGCTGGCTTCCCAGCGGGGGGATTCGGCGGCTTCCCGGGCGGGCCGCCGGGCGCAGGGAATCAGGGCGCCACCTCCGATCCCGCAGCTTCGTCGATCTTTCAGGCTGTGCAACAACTCGGCCTCAAGCTGCAGTCGCGTAAGGCACCGGTTGATACCGTCGTAATCGATCATCTGGAAAAGACTCCTAGTGAGAACTAATCAGGAGGGCTTGTGAGCACCACATACGTCCGATTTATGTTTGGATTCTTCGTCGCTTTCATAGGGGCGGTGTCGGCCGCCAGCGCCGGCGGTCCGCAGGTGCATGTGACGCACCTTCGCAGCGCTCGCGGCAACGTGTATTGCGACTTGTTCCGGAGCGCCAAAGGGTTTGCCAAGAACGCCAAGAAAGCCGCTGGCGTAGTCAGGGCGGAGATCAACGAGCACGCTGCGGTGTGTGAGTTCCGCGACCTCGCGCCGGGCACGTATGCCGTTGCCGCCTATCACGATGAGAACGGGAACGGTCAGCTAGATCGGGGTTTTATGGGCATCCCGAAGGAAGGCGTCGGGGTCTCTAACGACATTCAGGGGTCGTGGGGATCTCCAAGCTTCGATCGGGCGAAGTTCACCGTCGGCGCGGAACAGAAGCAAATAGTCATCCATATCAAGTACCTCAGCGGAGGGCCGAAGTCATATGGTCTCTAGGAAAGCCCCCGACTGCTATGAGAACTTCCGGCCATGTGTATAGCGCAGGCGGCAGCTATCTTTGGCACCGGCATCGTCGCCGGCGCATTCGTCATCGGCAGGATCGCGGTTCACCCGGCGGCTGCCCGCCTCGATGCCTTACCCCACATTGTTCTTCGTCAGGAACTCATTCGCAGGCTGCAAAGGTTCCTGCCCCCATTCATGCTCTTGCCCATACCGGCGTCGATTGCCGCCCTGACACTGTGCCGATCATCCGTGATTTGGCCCGTCGAGGCGCTCGGATGTGCATTGTCTTTGGTAACAGCGGGCATCACGGTGGCGGTCAATGCACCGCTCAACCGTCGCTTTGCGCGCTGGTCGCCTGACGCGCTGCCTTCCGACTGGCAAGGATTTGTCCGGCGCTGGAATGCTGCCCATTCGATCCGCATGACGGCTTTGGGTGCGTTTGTATGTGCCATTTTTGCCGGAAGTTAACGCACATGAGAGGTGAACGATGCGAATAGTCGTTCTTGGTGCTGCCGGTCTACTCGGCCGAGAGGTTGTGGGCGCCCTCCTGAAACGCGGACACAATGTCTGCGCGGCCGTGCGCCGTCCGTCCGATCCTGCGCTTCCCAGCTCAGTCGAGATCCGGATCGCGGATGCTCGGAACAATGAACAGATCCGATCCGCGGTGAGCGGCTCGGACGCAGTGGTCAACGTCATCGGCGGCGGCACCTTGCGCCGCAATGATGTCGCTTCCTCGGCAACGGCGGTTGTCGTTCCAACGGTCGAGGCCACCGGCATAAAGCGCTACATTGCCATGTCGGCAGGGATGGTGGCGCTGGACTGGCCGCTGTTCAAGTACGTTCTGCGCCCGCTCATTTTCCGCCACATCCTGGCCGAACATAACGGCGTCGAAGCCATCGTGAAGGCCAGTACGCTCGACTGGACAATCGTGCGGCCGACGGCTCTCACAAACCATCCTGCGAAGGGATATCTGGCTTCGCTCGAACCGCTGCGCAGCATGTTCATTACGACGCGTGCTGATGTCGCAGCTTTCATCGCCGATGAGCTGGAGCGCAATCAGTATATTCGCCAGGCGGTTTTCATCGCATCGCGCCGCGCTCAATAAGGACACTAATGGCTCATCGTCAGCCCTCGCTGCCCATGTTCGGTTTGGGATGAAAAAACTCGGGAGGTAACATAAACGTTATGACGACGCTTTTTCTTCGCATCGCATCGGTTATTTCGCTGATCTTCACGCTCGGTCACACCGCAGGCGGCCTGCGGAAGTGGTCGCCGATGGGCGACAACGAGGTCTTGAAGGCCATGACGGCTGTTCGTTTCGATTCCATGGGCGCGAATCGCTCGTATCTCGATTTCTACATGGGCTTCGGCTGGAGCATCAGTGTGGCCATGCTGATGCAGACGGTACTCCTCTGGCAAATGGCCTCCATAGCCCGGACGGATGCGGCAAGCGTGCGGCCGATGATCGCGGTAATTGCCATTGCCACGATCGCCAGTGGTGTGATCGGGTGGCGTTTCATCTTCCCACTGCCGGCCCTCTTCTCGAGCGCGCTGGTGATCGCGCTGGCGGCAGCGTACGTCGTAGCGCGTTAAAGGTGACCCCTGCGGCGCAGGAAAGAGGAGCCGATCCGCGGGTATCCAGTTCGGCTCAGTTTGTGAACCAGTACGCCGGCGCATCGCTCGAACCAACGATGATACGGCCGGAATTGTTGCCGTGCCCTCGAATCTGTAACGAGCTCCTCCGTCGTTCGCGCCAGGCGGTGTTATGGCATCACAGAAGGTCATGTGAGGACGGTGAACCTCCAGAGGATTGAAGATCGCTGTACCATGCGGGGTAGCGGAGATATTCTGCGGCACGGCGGATCACGGAATCCGCAAGTTTGGCGAAATGCGCATCGCGAGGAGGCGAAGTCATGATTTTGATTACTGGGGCGAGCGGGACCGTCGGCAGAGCAGTGCTGGCGGAGGTGGCGCGAAACGGGGAGAGGCATCGTGCGATGTACCGTTCCAAGGAGGAGGCGGGCAAGGCGGCTCCGGGAACCGAAGCCGTAGTGGCGGATTTCTCGGACAAGGCAAGTCTCGCACGGGCGCTTCGCGGTGTAGAGAGTGTTTATCTGGTGTGTTCCCCAATTCCGCAGTTGGTGCAACTGGAAGGAAACGCGATTGAGGCCTGCGAGGCGACAGGTGTACAGCGAATCGTCCTAAATTCCGCTCTTGGGGCGGGCGATTACGGCAAGTCGTTTCCGAGTTGGCACCGCAGAGTGGAAGACAAGCTGAAAACGACGAAGATCGCTCACTGCATTCTCCGCCCGAATAGCTTCATGCAGAACCTGCTCGCGTTCTACGCGCCAAGCATTCGCGCGCAGGAAGCATTTTACGGAGCGATGGGGAATGCG
>CAYMHP010000113.1:9779-16000 GCA_964390225.1 uncultured Solibacteraceae bacterium | reverse complement strand
CACAATAAGCCAGCAGCAAAAATCGGATCGATGCTCAGTTGCTGATTCATGGTGGGCCCGTGGCGACTCAAACGCCAGAACTCTACCGTGTCAAGGTGAGAAAGATCCTTTGTACCCCATCGAAGAATCGGCAGTGATTGATTCGAGGGGATTGGGTTTAAGCCAGAAGTAAGCCAAAATCGGCTTTCTGACATGAATTAAGCCAGATTAAGCCACCAAATTTGGAGCCCCAGCCGCGCTACTGCAAAGGGCCACCATTCAGCGAGACCGCTTTGCCTGAATTTCTGCGAGCACCATCAGCGAAACGCGGAAGCTGGTTTTTCGAAGCTCAGCGACTGCGTCATCGAAGTTGACGAGCCCGGCTTGTTCAGCGTCATCGAGAATCGAAAGCGTGCCCGCGACCCTCAGTCCTCGCCGAACGGCTTCCTGCCGCCCCGCCTGTTCATCAATGAGCAACACGTCGGCATGCACCTCCGCCGCGAGTGCGATCGCCTCGCTCTCTCCCGAATCGAGCTGAACGGCAATCAGGCTGGTCTTCGGCTTTACGACTTCCACCCACGCCGGTGCATTGACGGCCCAGTCGTGGACCGGTTTCGGCGCAAAAGGATGCTTGAGTTCCGCCAGGACTGCAGGCGGAATGAGAATCCGCTTGTATAGCTGGTTGAGCAGGTAAATCTTCCCGATCAGGATGAGGTAGTTGATCGGCGTCGTATCTGCGACGACGACTATCGGCGAGGTAGGGCTCAGTGCTGAGCCTCTCTTGCCCTGAGCTGACGAAGCGTTTCACGATCCTGCTCGAAATCTGCAGCCGTGAAATCGTAAACCTCGTGTTCCTTTAAGAAGGCATCCACCTGCATACGCGTCTCGAAACCCAGGAGTCTGCGAAGCTGGGCGGCTGTGAGGGCGTGCGATCGATAGGCTTCGAGCGCCAGACTCTCAAGCGCTGCCCGTGACAGGTCCTTCCACTTGGATTGAAGTTCCCGCACGATATCTTCGGGCAGTTCCAATGTAATCTGCATTGCAATACCTTTCACCTCATTGTCTCAAGGACGAGGCCTCCCTGCTCTTTGGTGTGCCCCGCCACACTCCGCGACTTCGGAAATAATGCGTATGAGCGACGAGGATTTCGAGCGACACGCCCTCGCGACTCTCCAGCGGGAACTGGGCTTAGATGAACTGGCCCGATTTCTCCGTCTCTATCGGGCGGGTACCGGCGATTACACCCGAGACCGCCATGGTTGGCTTGAGGGAACAACGATCGAGGAGATCATGGCGGCGGTCAATCGTCCGGAGAATCCACCTGTACAGAGATGACTTTAACACCTCCCATGTGACCTGGCCGCGGCGCCACCGGCAATCGCTCGCTGTGATTGGCCGACTCGTAGATTGACCGGTGCAGAGTGCCCCACCTCCTGTTTGTGCGTAATCCGCCCTGAGCCGGCGGATTCTCCGATAGTGGCGATACCGGACACTCACCTGGTCATTTTTTGCTATTGCCGTTTTTTTGCGCCGGAACGCCATGCCGTGCCGGTAGCTGATCGACATGGTGAATTGCATGGCACCGAGCTAAACTGCGGCATATGCAGCAAAATCGCGTGTGAAACGCCCCGATTAAGCCACAAGCCAGCAGCAAAAATCGGATCTATGCTAAGTTGATTCATGGTGGGCCCGTGGCGACTCGAACGCCAGACCTCTACCGTGTCAAGGTAGCGCTCTAACCAACTGAGCTACGGGCCCTGGAGGAAGGCGGGAAACCCATAGTATAACATGCAGCGCGCTGCGGCCTCCCGGTCGCGCAGTCCACTCGTTCCTTACCGGACCATCTGAAATTCCTCGGAAAGCGAGCAGGTCAGTGCCGGAGCGGGGGCCAGAAAAAAGGATTGTCTAGCCGATCCCGGAGTGGCGTTTGAAGATCTGCGGCATGTTTTGCGAGAACGCCGAGCGCGCCATCACCATATCGCATCCGGCGGCCTGCGCCTGCTGTTTTAGCTCGGCCTGAATGTGTGAAAGATAGCCGATGAGGCTGATACTCTTGGTCTCCGGCTTTCCTTTCAACTCGGCGATCAAGTGCAGCGGCTGGACGGCTTCGAAGTTCAAATCGAAGATGATGAGGGACGGCTTCTCGCCGGCCTTCTCGATCACTTCTTTGCCTTCTTTGACAAACTCCAGCGCCAATCCGGCGCGCTTGGCCGATTCGGATAGCTTCACCGAGAAGAACAGGTCATTGACGACCGCCAAAACTCGTTTCGAGCCCTGCCGTTGCATAGTAGTCTACTGTCGGTTCGTAAAACCCTTGTCTCTTGAATAACCAGAAGGAGGGGGAGCATTGATTCTACCATGAAGAAATGGACGTTCATTCGTCGTCGCGGCCCGATCGAGTCCGCGTATGTCATTGCGATCTCGACCTGGAAGTGCGGTTTGACCGAAAGATTATCGAAGGCGCGGTAACGCTGGGCCTCGATCGCGCCTCAGAGACCGAGCTGGTGCTCGATACGCGCGACCTGGAAATTCACTCGGTGGAGAATGCCGAAGGGTTCACCCTGGGGCGGGCGGACCCGATTCTGGGCGCGCCTCTCTTGATTACGCTGGCCCGCGGAAGTTCCTGGGTTCGGATTCACTACAGCACTTCGCCCAGCGCCTCCGGCCTGCAATGGCTCGAGCCCGCGCAGACGGCCGCCAAGCGCCACCCGTTTCTATATACGCAGTCGCAGGCCATCCATGCGCGAAGCTGGATTCCTTTGCAGGACACACCGGCCGTTCGCGTCACGTTCGATGCCCGCGTACGCACGCCGGCCGGGTTACGTGCGGTGATGGGCGCGGTCAGAGAGGGAGATCGTTTTCGCATGAAACATCCGATCCCGCCGTACCTGATCGCGCTGGCCGTCGGCGAGCTGGAGTTCCGCCAGGTGGGCCCGCGCTCGGGCGTGTATGCCGAACCACCGCTCGTCGAGGCCGCCGCGCGCGAATTCGGCGATACGGAGTCGATGATCGAAGCCGTCGAATCGCTCTATGGGCCGTACCGGTGGGGCCGCTACGACGTGCTGGTGCTGCCCCCCAGTTTCCCGTTCGGCGGCATGGAGAATCCCTGCGTCACGTTCGCGACTCCCACCATCCTCGCGGGCGACCGTAGCCTGGTCTCTCTGATTGCACACGAACTGGCGCACTCCTGGTCGGGCAACCTCGTCACGAACGCGACCTGGAGCGACTTCTGGCTCAACGAGGGATTCACGGTATATGTCGAGCGCCGCATCCTCGAGCGAGTATACGGCCCGGAGCGCGCGGAGATTGAGGCCGTGCTCGGGCGCCGCGAACTGGACCGCGAGTTGGCGTCTCTTCCCGAAAACGATCGCGTTCTACATCTTCCGCTCGCCGGCCGCGACCCCGACGAAGGCTGCACTCTGGTGCCGTATGAAAAAGGCGCGCTGCTGCTGCGCACCATCGAACACGAGGTCGGGCGGGAGCGCTTCGACGCCTTCCTGCGGGATTACTTCGGCGACTTCGCGTTTCAGAGCATCACGACTGCCGATTTACTGGCGTATGTCCGGCGCAAGCTTCCCACCTCGGCGCCGTTGGACGAATGGATTTCGCGGCCTGGCATTCCCGCCGCGGCCGAACCGCGTTCCGATGCCTTCACGCGCATCGAAGCCGCGGCGCGCCAGTGGGAATCCGGAAAGGCGATCGAGACGGAGTCTTGGAGCACGCAGGAGTGGTTGCACTTCCTGCGACTGCTGGAAACGCCGGATATGGCGCGGCTGGAACGCGATTTCAGCATGACCGATTCCCAAAACTCGGAGATCCTGCATCAGGTGCTGTTGATGGCGGTGCGCGGCCAGTATGAGCCCGCCTTTCCCAAAGTGGAAGCATTTCTCCAATCCGTCGGCCGGCGGAAATACCTCAAGCCGCTTTACACCGAATTGTTGAAGACCGAGGAGGGCCGGCAACGCGCGCGGCGGATTTACGGGCTCGCGCGCCCGGGCTACCACCCGATTGCGCGCACCACGCTGGATCCACTGCTGGCCTAAGTGTTTTCCGCTGCGCGACGTTTTTCGATGTAATAACAGCAGTGGCGCTTCTGGAATTGCGCGAACGCGGGTTGTACTGCGCGGCAGGCGATTTCTATATCGATCCTTGGGAGCCCGTGGACCGGGCAGTGATCACGCACGCGCACTCCGACCACGCGCGGCCCGGGTCCAGGAGTTATCTCACGGCACGGGCGGGCGAGGTGCTGCTGAGGGCGCGTATCGGTCCCGAGTCCTCAATTCAGGCAGCGGAGTATGGCGAGCCCCTCAGCATAAACGGCGTTCGGCTGTCGCTGCATCCGGCCGGACATATTCTCGGCTCCGCGCAGATCCGCGTTGAACACGGTGGCGAGATCTGGGTGATTTCGGGGGACTACAAGCTCGCCGCCGATGCGACCTGCGCACCATTTGAGCCGCTGGTTTGCCACACGTTCGTTACCGAATCCACCTTCGGCCTGCCGATCTTCCGCTGGGCAGAAGAAGACGCAGTGAGCGCGTCGATTCATGCGTGGTGGCGAGCCAACCAGGAAGTGGGCCGGTCGAGCCTGCTGTTCGCGCATCCGCTGGGTAAGGCGCAGAGGCTCCTCGCGTCGCTCGATCGCTCCGTGGGTCCGATTTACACGCATGGGGCGGTCGAACGCATGAACGCAATCTATCGGGGGCAGGGGATTGCTCTCGCTCCCACTACGCATGCGGGCTTGCAAGGAGAATGGCAGCGCGCGCTTGTGGTGGCTCCCCCATCAGCGCACGGCTCGCCTTGGGAGCGCCGGTTCGGCGCGGCTTCCACGGCATTTGCGTCGGGGTGGATGCGGATTCGCGGCACGCGCCGCCGCCGATCGCTCGACCGTGGGTTCGTGCTTTCCGATCACGCGGATTGGCCGGGGCTGCTGCGCGCGATCGAGGAAACCCGCGCCGAGTGCGTCTGGGTAACACACGGTTACCGCGCACCTCTTGTGCGCTGGTTGCAGGAACACGGCCGCCAGGCGCTCGCCGTGGAAGCGCGATTCGAGGGAGAGGCAGAGGAGCCTGCAACGGAGGCCGAGCCGTGAAGTCGTTCGCCGAGTTGTACGCAGCCCTCGACGAAACAACCAAAACCAATGCCAAAATCGAGGCGCTGAAGCGTTACTTTGCCTCTGCGCAACCCGAGGACGCCGCATGGGCCGTCAGCTTCCTGATAGGCCGGAGGCCGAAGCGGTTGCTGGAATCGCGCAAGCTCGCCCAATGGGCGATCGAGGAAGCCGGTGTGCCCGACTGGCTGTTCGGCGAGTGCTATCATGCCGTCGGCGACTTCGCCGAAACGATCGCGCTGCTGCTTCCTCCCGCGGCCGCGTCCACGAATTTGCCATTGCACTATTGGGTGGAAGAGCGGCTGTTGCCGCTGCGCGATGCCGATGACGAGACGCGCCGCGCGTCGCTGGTCGCGGCGTGGCGCGAAATGGACGAGCGCCAGCGCTTCGCCTGGAATAAGCTGCTCACTGGAGAGTTCCGCGTGGGCGTCTCGCAAAACCTGGTGGTGCGGGCCGTCGCGGAGGTCAGCGGCGCATCGACGGAAGCCATTGCCCACCGGCTCATGGGCGAATGGCAGCCCACCGCGGAGTTCTGGCGGCAGCTTCTAGAGCAGGATGCGCGCGATGCCGACGTCAGCCGTCCGTACCCCTTCTTCCTGGCGTATCCGCTCGAGGGCGCGATCGAAGAGCTCGGCCATCTCTCGGAGTGGCAGGTGGAATGGAAGTGGGACGGCATTCGCGCACAGCTCATCCGCAGGCAATCGCGCACGTTTCTCTGGTCGCGTGGCGAGGAATTAATTACCGACCGGTTCCCGGAGATCGAGGCTGTGGGCGCGCTTCTGCCCGAAGGCACGGTCATCGATGGCGAGGTGCTGCCATGGCGAGACGGAGCGCCGCTGCCTTTCGCGCAAATGCAGCGCCGCATCGGGCGAAAGCTGCTCGGCCATCGCATCCTTTCGGAAGTGCCGGTGGTACTCTTGGGCTTCGACCTCATCGAGCGCGGCGGAGAGGACGTCCGCGAGCGCCCGCTCGAATGGCGCCGCGCGGAGTTGGAGGCGATTGCGCCGCCCGAAACCGCGCTGGTCCTTTCGCCAATCGTACAGGCGAGTTCCTGGGAAAAACTCAAGACCCTCCGCCAGGAGTCGCGCGACCGTAAAGTGGAGGGCTTCATGCTGAAACGCCGCGGGTCGCCCTA
>CAYMHP010000113.1:0-9763 GCA_964390225.1 uncultured Solibacteraceae bacterium | reverse complement strand
GGGTGGGCCGCCGGCGCGGGGATTGGTGGAAGTGGAAGATTCAGCCGTACTCGGTGGATGCCGTGCTCATCTACGCGCAGCCCGGCAACGGCCGCCGCGCCAGCCTGTTCACCGATTACACGTTCGGGATCTGGGATAACGGCAAGCTGGTTCCATTCGCCTAAGCATATTCCGGTCTGAGCGACGAAGAGATCCGGCAGGTGGACGCGTTCGTCCGCCGCAACACCATCGAAAAATTCGGCCCGGTGCACGCGGTAAAACCCGAGCTGGTTTTCGAGTTGGCGTTCGAGGGCATCCAGCGGTCGTCGCGCCACCGCTCCGGCATTGCCGTGCGTTTTCCGCGGATGGCTCGCTGGCGGCACGATAAGACGGCCGAAGAGGCGGACACGATCGACACGATTCGCGCGCTGCTGCCGTAGAAGTTACACCCCGGCAAAGATCGCCTGCGCTCCTGACCTGCCATACTGGCGATTTGATGCCGAAAGTTTTGATTGCCGGCGGCGGGCTCGCCGGCCTCTCAGCGGCGGCCGCGCTGGGCGGCGCCGGCTACCAAGTGGAGTTGTTCGAAGCGCGACCCTTTCTGGGTGGGCGAGCCACTTCCTATCCGGTGCCGGCGTCCTCGGAGGAAGTGGCCGAGACCATCGACAATTGCCAGCACGTCCTGCTGCGCTGCTGTGTGAACCTGCTCGATTTTTACGAACGCCTTGGCGTCCGCGACCGTATTCGCTTTTACCGCGAGTTTTACTTCATCGAGCCCGGCGGCCGCATCTCGGTACTGAAACGCGGCGGGCTGCCTGCGCCGTTGCACTTCACGGGAGCTTTCCTGCGCATGTCGTGCCTGGGCACCGCGGACAAGCTGGCGATCGCGCGTGCGCTCATCGCGCTACGCCTGCAGCGCATTCGGCGCGAAGATCTCGACCGGATCAGCATGCTGGACTGGCTGCAGGAACAGCGGCAGACGCCTCGCGCGATTGACCGCTTCTGGCGCCAGGTGCTGGTGAGCGCTATTAACGAGGATCTCGATCACATGGCCGCGCGGCACGCGTTTCAAGTCTTTTGGCTCGGGTTTCTGGCGCGCGCCGATGCTTACGAGATGGGAGTGCCGGCGGTTCCGCTCGGCGAACTGTACGCCGCCGAGTCCTGGGAGCGCATCGGCAACGTGCGGATCCATCTCCGCTGCGGCGTGGAGCAGATCTCCGGCGAGGGCTTCCGCGTGGGTGGTACTTCCATCCGTGCCGATTACTACGTTTGCGCGCTGCCATTCGAGCGCCTCGCGGCAGTAGGACTGCCCGCGCCGCCGTTTACGCATTCACCGATCACCGGAATCCACCTCTGGTTCGATCGCGAGATCACGACTCTGCCACACGCCACGCTGCTCGACCGCACGATGCAGTGGATGTTCAATAAAGGGGACGGCCGCTATCTGCAATTGGTGGTCAGCGCATCGCGCGATCTGACGAACTTATCTCGCAACGAGATTATCGACATCGCGCTCGACGATCTCCGTCTTTACTTCCCCAAGGTGCGGGACGCAACACTCGTGAAGGCGCATGTGGTGAAAGAACAGCGGGCGACGTTTTCAGCGGCTCCCGGTACGGAGCCGCTGCGCCCCGGCCCCGTTGGTCGTCTCGCGAACATTTTTTTCGCCGGGGACTGGACCCGGAGCGGTTGGCCCGCCACCATGGAAGGCGCGGTTCGCAGCGGCTATGCTGCGGCGGAGGCGATTACCGCCGCAGCGGGCGCTCCCGCACGATTTCTCTTGCCCGACCAGGGGTGATCGAGAGCCCCGGCAGCATTGCTGTTTTGTTCGTTTTCCACTGTGCCCCGAATCACGCTGGATTAGCTGTTGCACAACCACCAAAGCGAAGGGCTGCGACCAGCCGGTTATTGTAAAATGCCGGTATTCCATGCTCCTCTCCAAACGTTCTGTATGCGAAGAAAAGCTGCGCCTCATGGAGGAGTTTTTGGCGGCGGCCACCGATCTGGTGACCGCTCACAACGAGCAGGTCAAAGCCCTGATGGAACAGGATCCGGAATTCAACCGGTTCGACATCGTGATTCACGCGGCAACCGAACGGAAACGGCGCGCCAAATACGCGTACCTGGCGCACCTCGATAAGCACGGCTGCTGACTGGAGGGTTTCGTCAATGCTCAAAGCTGTAGAACGTGAGAAACTTCAGGACTGTTTAATGCTGATTCAATCTGCGCGCAACCTGCTGAGTGGAATTCGTCCGGAAATTCTTCCTGATGTGGCGGATCTCGAGAAATGTTTCCGAGACGCGGATATGAGAATCAGCAAGCTGCTGCGCGCCTGATCTCTTACTGAGAAGCTGACTTTTTTACCAGCCGGATTTCGAAAAGTTTCGGCCAGTTCTTCCCCGTAACGAACAAGCGATCGTTTTTGGCATCGTACGCGATGCCGTTGAGCACGTCCGTATCGGGATTTTGATCGGCTGGACTTAACAGACCCGTGCAGTCGATCCACCCGATCACCTTTCCGCTCGCGGGGTCAATGCGCGCGATTCGCTGGGTCATCCAGACGTTTGCGTAAATTTCGCCCTTCACCCATTCCAGCTCGTTGAGATCCTTCACGGGACCGTAATCGTCTTTCACGGTGATGCGTCCGGTTTCGCGCAGGGTTTCCGGATCCCAGAAGCGGAGGTCGGGGGTGCCGTCGCTCATGATGATGCGCTTGCCGTCCTGCGTGAGACCCCAGCCTTCTCCGGGGTATTCAAATTGGCCGCTCGGCACGAAACTGGCCAGATCGTATAGAAAACCCATCTGCGCCTTCCAGGTAATTTCGACCAATCGATCTTTCCAGTTCACGATCCCTTCGCCGAAATATTGTTCCGGAACGTCTCGCTTTTCCAAAACTTCTCCAGTTTCGAGCCGCACTTTGCGAATGGAGGACTCGCCGTTCTTACCGGTGCCTTCGTACAAAAACCCGTTCAGGTAAAACAGCCCCTGCGTGAAGGCGTGAGGATCGTGAGGGTAGGTGTGAACCACCTCGTAGCCGTATTCGGGAATGGGACCGGCCTGAGAGGAAGGCCCGCACGCGGCGGCGGCCAACGCGGTGATCGCAACCAGAATTCGCATCTTTACAGTCCAGCGTACCGCGAATCCAGTGACGGAGCCTCCGGAGCGGAGACATGGGTATGCAGTGTTCAGAGGAGAGCCGCGACCGTAAGGGAGCCTTAGATTCGGGCGTGACACTCTGCGGCCTACCTGATCACCTTTGCCTGGTACGGCTGCCAGAGGCACGGTAGCCAGAGACGCTCCCTCACGGTCGCGGCTCGGATTTTTCCTCAGAACAGGAATTCTTTGGTGGAGGCCTGCTGATAGATGCCGCTTTTGGCCAGATAGCGGTACGGGTTCACCGGCGCCCCGCCGATGCGCACCTCGTAATGCAAGTGCGGCGCCGTCACGCGTCCGGTGCTTCCGACCGCGCCCAGCACTTCGCCGCGACGCAACTCCTCGCCCGTCTGCACGAAGAAACGGGACAGGTGCGCGTAATACGTCTGAATGCCGCCGCCGTGATCGATCACCACGAGGCGTCCATAGCCGCTGCTCCATTCGGCGTGCACGACAATACCATCGGCCGCAGCGTGCACCATGGTTCCAGTGGGTGCGCTGATATCCACTCCCTTGTGGAATTCACCTTCGCCGGAGAAGGGATCTTCGCGTTTGCCGAACCCGTCCATTAGCCGTCCATCCACCGGCCACAAACTGGGCTGATAAACGGTACGCGGATGCCGCGCATACCGGCTCGCGAGCGCCACGGCGTTGGCGTTCCTGAGAAAGTTGTAGTCCTCGATACTCTCGGCGAAGCTCGGCGTCAGTTTCCCTTCCGCTGAAATATCCGCCGGACCTTCCAGTTTCTGCTTGATCCCGTAAGCCATCGACACTTCGCGAGCGTATACCTCGAGGCTGGCCAGTTGCTCGTTGGTTTGCGTGACGACTTTCTGCAGGTTCTGATAGCGCGAGCGCAGATTATCCGCCTCGCGCCGCAAGGCGTTGTAGTTGGCCACCTTCCAGGCCATCCGCGCATAGCTGACTACAAATCCCATGACGGAGAAGCATCCCACCAGCGACAGGGCCAACACGATATAAACCGCCTGGTGCGGGATATGGATGCGCCGAAGTCTGCCGCGGAGCGAATGAGCAAGTACAACAACGAAATATTCTTGTTGCATCTGATCTCCGGGCCGGATCCTTTGAGTTTCGGGGCCGCCTTCCAGCCCCGGAATCCGGTGGGTTACGCAAGGACCGCGCTGGGCGAAAAATTGAATTTAACAATTCGGCAATAGTCCTGTCAACCGTTGCAAGTGGTTGACGCGGTTGATATTGTCGAAGGTTAACGTGCCACGGCGATTTCCCGGACGGTTCTTTTTCCGCAATATTATCGAGAAGCGGGGATTGTTGTATCAACTGGTGCGGCGGGATTTCGAACAACGCTTCGTCGGCTCCGCCATCGGATGGATCTGGGGGCTCATTCACCCCCTCGTGCTGCTGGTGAGCTGGTGGTTCATCTTCCGCGTCTGCCTGAAGCAGACGCTGCCGCCCGACGAAGTAACGCAGAACTACCCTCTCTTTATTTTTGCCGGTATGCTTCCGTGGCTGCTGTTTAGCGACACGGTGCAGCGCTCCGCCTCCAGCCTGCTCGAGCAGGCCAATCTGATCACGAAAACCGTCTTTCCGTCGGAAATGATTCCGGTCTCGGTTTTTCTCTCGTCGCTTATGAGTCATTTCCTGGCGCTGGCGTTGATGGTGAGCGCCGCCGGCGTATTTCTGAATCAGATCAGCATCTTCATCGTTCTCCTCCCAATTTATATGTTTGCCGTCGGGTTGTTCGCCGTAGGTTTAGGATGGATCGTCGCCAGCCTGCATGTCTTCCTGCGCGACACCGCTCAAATCCTGACTGTAGTTTTGACTTTCTGGTTTTGGCTGACCCCGATTCTGATTACCGAGCGCCAGTTTCCCGCTTGGGCACATTTCGTGCTCACGGCCAATCCGCTGTCGTACTCCGTGCGGGCGTATCGGGACTTGTTGCTGAGTTCACGCGTGCCTTCGCTTGAGGATCTCGCGGCCGCTGCGGCTTACGGCGCGGCCGTGTTCATCGTGGGAGGCCTCTTCTTCCGGCATATGAAGCGCGGCTTTGCGGACGTACTGTAAGTAACTTAGGGGAACCGAGCCTGCCGACGGCAAGACTGCTGGCGATACCTACAGCATCGGAACTACCTGCGCAGCCGGCAGCGGCGCGATCCGTTCCAGAGCCACGTACAACGCGATCACCGGATCGCCCGCCTGTCTCAGATCGTCGCTCCAGCGGCCCACCCCGGAGGGATCGAGAGCCAGGCGCGAGACCAATTGGTTCACTGGGAAGAACCACTCCAGGCGGTTCTCGGTGGCGTACCGGCTTTGATTGAGGAAATCGAGATCGGCGCGCAGCACCTTGCGCCGCGTTTCCGCGTTGGGCACTAACGAAAGCAGATCGCTGAAGAAGCCGCATTTTTCGCGGAACTGCTGCGCTGCCGGGATGGCGGAACTTTCTCGCCAGGAGCTGAGCGCCGCCAGGAAGTCGGCCACCTTCGCGTCCCATTCGCCTTTCTGCTCGGAGGGTTGATAGAGCGAGCCGTCCGTTTTATAGACCAGCCCGTGGTATTGGGCTTGTATCGCCTGGCACTCGGGGTCTTCGCACCAGCCCAATCCGTCCGCTTTACCGTCGGTGCTCGAAGGCGTGATGTCGTTCGGCTGAATCGTTTGCAAAAGATCGGTCCGCAGCTGTTGGTTGAAGAATACAGCCGGGTCGGCCGGAAAGTCCGGGCGTTGAAATTTGTCGTCGTCCGCGCATCGGGCGCCTGACAGGTTGTTGATCAGGAATGACCTATAGGCATCCACGACGGCGGCTGGAGAAATCTGCTTTCGCTCGAATGCCTCGGCAAGCGCCACGATTTCGGTCCCGGTCTGGCGAGCCGCGTAGGTGAACGAGCGATCGTCGCCGGAGATCTTGCCGAGTGCCGCGGCGAATTGCGTCGCGAGCAGCGGAAGGTCCGCGTCCCGCACATGGCCGCTCGCCAGCAGCCGGGCTACTGGCGCGACTTCGACTGCGGAGTTAATGGTCCCTACATACCGTGCGAGCAGCTTGGATGGCTCTTGGTCGGCGATCTCCCTCGCGCTGAACGTCTGGCTGGCGATTTTGCCAAGCACGTCATAAAAACGGTCGACGTCATACACCAGGAAGTCCTTGCATCCAATCTTCGGAGGCTGTGGCGCGGCGAGTTCGAGGAAGCGCTCGCGCGCTTTACGGGGGTCCACTGCCAGAAGTTGCTCGATCGCACGCAGCCGCAGCGAGAGCGCATCCAGATCCTGCGCGTAGACGCGATTGAGAAAACCGGACGCCCCCGATAACCGGCCGAATGCGGAGCGGCGTTTGTAGGGCTGCTGGGCCGTGGAAGCGCGTTGGAACGCATCTTCCAACAACTCGATCTTCTCTTTCTTCCCGATGGAATCGAGCGCTGCCACGCGAATCATCGCGTCGGCCGCGAATTCTCCCGGCGCCCCGCGAGCCAGGTCGATTACCGCATCGATCTCCGGCGGCCGGCCCGCTGCGAGGGAGAGCGCTGGCAAGACCACAAGCGCAGCCGCGAGAAATTTGCTCATTCTTTCGATTATCGCGCAAGGTGGCGCACGGCTCTGCTTGCGCCCAAGCGCGGCGACTGGAGCAGCGAGGAAAACCGCTTCGCCGGTGGCAAGACTGCCGGCGCTGCCTCCAGTTAATAAAAGAAGTTAATGTAAAGTTCTTTCAATTCTCCAAAACTCGGGGACTCTCAGCGGATTTATACGGGTGTAGTGGCTATCGCCACTACGGAAGGAGAACGATAATGAAAAAGCTACTGTGCAGCGCCGCCATTGCGGCCGCTCTTCTGTTGCCCTGCTATTCAGCGCCGGAGGAGGGCCGGATTCAGCAACGCAAGGAGAACCAGCAGGCTCGAATTGCGCAAGGCGTGAAATCCGGACAGCTCACGGCGGGCGAAACCGCGAACCTCGAGCACAAGGAAGCCAGGCTTAACCGCGAGATCCGCAACGACCGCAAGGCAAACGGGGGAACGTTAACTCCCGGCGAGAAGCGTCAGATCAACCGGCAGCAAAACCGCCTCAGCCGCGACATCTACAGAGAGAAGCACGATAGCCAGACGCAGCCGAAGTAAACGGGACTATTGCGTGACGGCCTGCAACCAGTGATTGATCGGGTCGAGCCATGCATCGATCCGATCGATCGCGTGGGTATGCTGACGGCCCACGCGTTGCGAATATGCCTCGATCTCCTGCCTCATGGCTTCGGCCTTTTCGGCCTGCGGTCCCGGCGACAACTTTTCAAAGTCCGCGAGCGCCTCGGCGGCAGCGCGTAACGGCGCGGCCGCGTCCTTGTATTGGTCGCCGAGGATACGCGAGCGCGCCAGCATCAAGTTGTCTCGCGCCTTCAGCAGTGGCATGTTGCCTTCCACCTGCGTGCGGATGATGCTGTTCGGAATTGCGGCCAACTCGGTGTCCGCAGTGGTCCAATCGCCGCGTTGCACGGCCATCTCGGCCCTCGCCAGGCGTTCCGCCGAAGCCGTGATGTCCAACTGGGACGTCGTGGTGTCGGTATCGACTTCGCGGATGGACGTATTCTTTTTGAGCCGCTTCGCGATGATTTCGCCGTCCTTGCCCCGCTTCACTGGAGTGTAAGTAGTAGTCTTCTCGATATCCTTCGCGACCGGCACCAGCAGAGGCCGCGGTGCGGACGGAGCCTGATGTTCGATTTCATTTGCCAGTGTCATCGCCTGCCGAATATGATCGAGCGCGGTCTCCGGATTGTGATTGACCACGGCCTGCCTCGCCATCGCCGTCTGATCGAGAATGCCCGCGGCCATTCCTGGAAGGCCCTGTGCCCACGATGGATTTGTCATGGCGACCGTGGCCAGGAGAAAAAGAGCAGAACCGCGAAACATGAAACTCATTGGCTTGCAAAGTGATTTGGCCAGGACCTCGATGGCGCGGCCCTGGCCAACTCGGTGCCATGGGCTACGGCCGTTTAAACAGCCCTTCTGCCGGTAAGCAGGCCGATTACGAACAGTGCGAGGAAGATGAAGAACAGTACTTTCGCAATACCGGCGGCTGCTGCAGCGATCCCTCCGAAGCCGAAAATCGCCGCGATGATCGCTAGAACGAGGAATACCCACGCGTAATGTAGCATTCTCAGAACCTCCGCTCCTGGTAAAGCAATCGCGTCGCCAGAGTAGTTGCTGATCTCCGGTGTACGCCACGCGGACCGAGGTGGTCGATTGCGAAGGTACGTTTCAGAGCAAATTTGCGCGGATTCGGAAGGGGTCTGGAGCGCACCGCTCGGCCGTGCCGACCCCCGTTATTGACCCGCGTTTGTTAACGGGTGGGCGTCCTCCGAGCGCTTTCAGGCTTCTCCGTGGCGGATACCCGCCGGAGCTTGCTCACCAGCGCGTTGTGATCGAGTCGGACTCCCTATTTTGATGGTGTTGGATCAAAATAGGTGGACCGGCACCTGCATCGCAGACACGCTCCGCCATGCATCTTACCTTAGCTGGAGCCCCACGTACAAGAGTTTCCCGTTTACTCGATGAGCTGTGGATGAGAAAAAAGGAAATGGTCGAAGTAGTAGTGCATCAGCAAGACGCTCAGCACAACGACAAAGTAACTCTGGTCCGCCGCTAGGGGTGTGAGCGCCCGCACGATGAGCGTCAGCACAACAAGAACGCCGGTGGCGGCGAGAAAACACAGGTAATAAAGCGCCATGCTGTCGCGGCGCACGAGCGTCCGCACCAGACCGTCTTCGAGTTCGCCGCGTTGGTCGCGCAGGCGGTTGATCAGCCAGAGCAGAAACAGGTATTGAAACGAGTGCCAAGTGTTGTAACCCTGGAATAGGACGTCGAGATTCGATCCCAGCGGCAGGCAGAACGATACGATGGTAGTGATGCCGATGAGCAAAGTCTTTGGCATGCTGCCGCGCTTTTCCCTGAACTCGGTCCACGTTTTGCCGATCCACGCCAGCAGAAAGCCTGTAAAAATGATTCCCGCCAGCACCGGCAGATGCAGGTGCTGCACCCAATCGGGATAGGGGAGGAGAACACCGCCGACGCGGAACTGGCGCAATGAGAGTTTATACAGCCCGATGGGGTAGAGTCCCGTCAGGATAAGACCGTAGTCGACGAAGCGCGACCACGGCGGCTCGGCCCTCCCGCTGCGCGCCCGGTAGCAGTCGGATAAATAAATGATTTGGTGCAGCACGTGAAGCGATGCCCATGTGAAGAAAAACGTGACCAATAACGTGTACTGCTTCACGCCCAGGTAAACCACCGCCGGCGGAAGCAGAAGCGCGAGTTTCGCATACCAGCGATGGCGCGCGCGGAAACGGGGATCCAGAAACGTATACGTAATCGTCGAAAATAGGTGCGGCCCGCCAATCAACGCGGCCACCGTGATATTGATCAGGTCGATGGTTTGCTGCGGCTTCATCCATCCGGACGCTTGTGCTATCCAGGCAACCAGGAAGGGCAAGGGAACGAGAATCGCGCTGAAGATCAGCAGCGGGAGATCCCACGAGGGCTTATAAATCCATCCGGCACGGCGCTCCGGGACCAGGGTTGCTGTCGCGGCGAATGCGGCCATAGCGAGCATCATACGCCAGAGTGGATGAGATTTCACCCCTGCGTTATGAAATTCTCAAAATTCGTCGGCGATGGTGCCCCG
>CAYMHP010000112.1:6658-16069 GCA_964390225.1 uncultured Solibacteraceae bacterium | reverse complement strand
AGCCTGTATAGCGCCGAATTTGCCCGGGATGCAATCCGCGATGGCGAGATCCCAGGGCTCGGCGAGAGATTCAACCAGTTCCTGTGGCCCCGCGATCTTCCGGAACGCCGCTTCATAACCGCCGTGCTTTAGCTCGGCGGAAACCATATCCGCGCCGCTCTCGCCGATGAATAGAACCTGGAGTGGGAGGGCCATAGGATTTATCTGGGGAGGAGGCACCAACCAGCGTAATGGATCGCACCCCGCCGGAGCGACGGACCTTCCAACTCGATTGTGAAGTTTCGAACAGATTAGGACGGCAACTGCTTCAGTAACTCTGGAAATGCAGCTTCCACGAACTGCATCCCCGTTTCGGTGGCGGCCTCAATGTTGTTGTTCGTTACAGGAACAACCACCCGGACCAGAGCCGTGTCGCTGCGGTGATAACGGATCGAGTCCGCGACCAGCCAAAACTTCGCTGAATACTCGCTGGCGATGATCCGGTTGTGGCTCTGATACCAGTAGATGACGACGCTCTTATCTTCTCCGTGCGAGACCACGAACTTGTTAGCGGTAATAGGCGATTGCCGCCCCGCAACGGGGATAGAGACCAAGCCCGTCGCGACCGGCTCCCAGCCGGACCCCGGCAGGCAGTTCTTGGGAGAATGCGGCGATTGGCCCGTACGCTGAGTTTTGAAGAACGCAATGAACAGGTTCGCGGCCTGAGAGGTGGAGGGGTTGGCGTAGGCGCGGTCGAGCGTATCGTCGGCCTTCAGCACCTCCAACGTATCGGCGTCAATCGGAAAGTCCCGCAGTCCGGTCCAACCCGAAAACGTCGCTGGAAAACTGGCCAGCGGCGGGGCGGAAGGCACGTATTCGGCGCGGGACACGGCTGCGTAGAACAACGCGGCCTGCGCGGCAAGCACTACCGTGAGGACGCGGCCGTACCGGTTGCTAAGAAATCTCATGGCGACTGTCTCCAGCCTTCGGTTCGTATGAGCAATTGGTGGAACAGAAGTAGAATCACCAGCGCCACCATGAAGATGACCCATCCCTGGGCAGTGTGAAAGAAACCCTCGGCCAGCTCCGGTTTGATCTGCGAGATGATTCCGGTCAGAGTCACCCGGAAGGCGTTGGCCACGATGGCAATCGGCACCGTCGAAAAGAACAGAACCAGCCGGATCCATCTCTTCCGCTCGAAGAAGTAGCCGTAAACCAGCGACAGGAACGCCAGGGTCAAGAGCGAGCGAATGCCGCTGCACGCTTCCACCACAGATAGCCGTTCGTTGGGAAGTTCGAGGATATTCCCCTCTCGCAGAACCGGAAGGCCGAACAATGAGAGCGCATCCCCTGCCAGGCGGCTCGCCAGAAGCTGTAGCGGAAAAGTGATCCGGCTATAAATCACCGATGGAATCGGGACCATGAAGAACAGCAAAAGCAGCGGAAACGCGAGCTTTCTCAGCATCAGCGTGCCGCCGAGCATCCAGATCGCTCCGACGAGAGTGATGAGAAAGGCGGTGCGGGCGAGAAACAACTCGGCCCCGAGCGTGGCGATGAAAAGCTGAATCGCGCCGTATACGACGAGGACCAGCCCCCACCAGTTCGGCTGGGGCTTGAGCGCCATCAGTTCGTCGCGCCGCCGCCAGATCACGAAGCCTGCGATGAGCGGCACGAAAAAACCATGGCTCATGTCGGGATCGGTGTCCCATTGGCGAGCCAGACGCAACAGCGTTGGCGCGTACGATACCAGCAGCAAAGCGCCGAACCATGCGATCTTGGGCCACGGGAACCGTGTGGCGGTACGGGTCTCAACGGCCGATATCATCACAAAGCTATTGAGTATGATAACAACCGCGACCTTCACCGCAATCAAAAATGGCGGGCTAGACTGGAGAAAGTGGACGAAGAAATACTTGGCAAGGCATATGACTCCAGGTTAATGCGACGGCTGCTCTCGTATATGCGGCCGTACTTGAAACTGGTAGTACTCTCGCTATTTTTTCTGTTATTGCAATCGGGGCTGCAGGTTTTCGGGCCACTACTTACTAAGATAGCTATCGATAAATACATCGATCCTAGCGCGCGGGCGTCCTCCACCTTTATCGATCCCCTGCTGCCGGCCGACCCATGGAGCGGCCTGACGCGTGTGGCGTTGTTGTACTTGGTGGTACTCGCGGGCACGTTTTTGTCCGAATTCGCACAAACTTACCTGATGCAGTACACCGGCCAGCTCGCCATGTTCGATCTGCGGAAGCAGCTCATGGAACATCTCCAACGGCTGGACGTGGCGTTCTATGACCGCAACCCGGTGGGCCGGCTGGTTACCCGGGTTACCACTGATGTCGACGTTCTCAATGACCTGTTTTCGTCAGGGCTGGTGACACTCCTCGGCGATGTGCTGGTTCTCGGTTTCATTGTTGCGGTCATGCTCAAGCTGAGTCCGATGCTCACGCTTGTCATGCTGCTGGCGATGCCCTTCGTGGTGGCGGTCACGATGGTCTTCCGGCGAGCCGTGACGCAGAGCTACCGGCGTATTCGCATCGCGATCGCGAAGATCAACTCGTATCTGCAGGAGCACATCACGGGCATCGTGGTGCTCCAGTTGTTTAACCGGGAGCGGAGGAGCTATCGCGAATTTCAGGAGATCAACCGGCGCCACATGGAGGCGTACAAAGACGCCATCACGGCCTACGGCTGGTTCTACCCCATGGTCGAGTTCATCACCATGCTCGCTCTGGCAGGGATCCTGGTCTATGGTGGATTTCGCGTCACCGCGGGGCGGCTGTCGCTGGGAGTCATCATCGCCTTTTTGCAATACGGGCAGCGCTTCTTCCGGCCGATTCAGGACCTCAGCGAGAAGTACAACATTCTGCAAGGCGCCATGGCTTCGGCGGAGCGCATTTTCAAGCTGCTCGATACCGAGCCAACCGTGCTCCCGCCCACCCAGCCGCATCCTTCTCCCTCGCGAATCGCAGCCATCGAGTTCGATCATGTCTGGTTTGCGTATAAAGAGGACGATTGGGTGCTGCGCGACGTCACCTTTACAATCGCGCCGGGCGAGACCGTCGCCATCGTTGGCCACACCGGCGCCGGCAAGACGACGCTCGTCAGCCTCTTGCTCCGTTTTTACGACGTGCAGAAGGGGACTATCCGGATCGGCGGAGTGGATGTGCGCGACTTCGATCCGCTCGAGTTACGCCGGCAGTTCGGAGTGGTATTGCAGGACCCATATCTGTTCACCGGCACGTTGGAGGAGAACATCCGGCTCGGCACGGAGGCGATTGCGCGCGAGGAAGTCGAAACCGCGGCCGAGCAGGTGAACCTGCTCGATTTCGTCCGCAGCCTTCCCGCGGGCTTTGAGCATCCCATTCGCGAGCGCGGCAGCGGACTTTCGACCGGACAGAAGCAGTTGATCAGCTTCGCGCGGGCGCTGGCGCACAGCCCGCGATATCTCATTCTCGACGAAGCTACCTCGAGCGTGGATACTGAGACTGAATTCCGCGTTCGCGAGGCGCTCGGCCGCATGGTGGAAGGCAGGACGTCGATCGTCATCGCGCACCGCCTCTCGACCATTCAACGCGCCGACCGCATTCTGGTGATGCATAAGGGCCGGCTGCGCGAATCCGGCACGCACCAGGAACTCCTGGCCTTGCGCGGGATTTACTGGAAGCTGTACCAGTTGCAGTATAAAGACCAGGAAATTCGTGTACCACAGGCGGGCGACTGATGGGAGCGCCGGCGATCCTGTCGCCGGTGTGGTTTTCCAGCGGCTCCCGCCTACGGCATCCGCGAAGCAATGTACGCCACCAGCTCGATCATATCGTCGATGTCGAGGTTCTTGACCACCGAAGCCATCGCCGGGCTCTTGCGCGTCCCCTGCTTCATGTCCCACAGTTGCCGCATCATGTAGCTCGTGCTGCGGCCCGCAATTCCCGGCACGTCGCCCTTGCCTTTGAGGTCCGGGCCGTGACACCCGCCGCACTTCGCCGTCTTCCCGCCGCCGGTAGTCGCCAGCGCCTCGCCCTTCGCGATGCTGCCCACCGGCACATACGCGATAAACCCAGAGCGCGGGTCGCGCATGATGTCCGTCCGCTCCGGATTCTCCGGCAGCTCGATAATCCGGTGCCCCAGCGCAATCGGAGCGGCTCCCGCTGCCGGCAGGAACAGCCCGTTTGTCGTGCTGCGAACGGCCGGCGCCATCTCCGCTTCCACCACCTTCACCCAGGGACGCCACTTCATTGATGCAAAGTAGCTCGCCGCCGCCGTTGCCTCTTCGTCGCTGAGCGAGCGCGCGATCTGTGCCATTTCATTCGTATTCGCCTTGCGCGGATCGGCGCTACGCCGCGCGCCGCTCTTGAACGCGTTCAGTTGTTGAAGCATGTATCCGGCGCTCAGCCCGGCGACGCCGCCGTTCTCCATTTTGCCCTGGCCGTTCGGGAAATGGCACAGCGCGCACGCGCGTACTCCAGCCGCTTTCTTCCCGTGGGCCACGATATCGGGCATCGCTGGATGGTCGCCGGGATACCAGTCCGCCGGGCCGTAATCGTCATACGCCTCGCTGCGCGTATATCTTTGTGCCGCGCCCGGCAGTTCCCGTTTGATCCCATCGTCCGGCGGAGGCGCCGCCGCGTAGGCGCAGTCCGGGAACGGCTTGGCATCCGCTGGACATGGCGGCGCCACGCGATCGTTGGCCGCCAGCGGTTTGAGATACCCGTAAGCCCAGTCCGGCGCAGCCTGTTGCGAATCTGCCGCCGCGAATAAGCACGCGGCAATCAGCCCGAGCACCACGGCGCTATTTTTCATCGTAGACTCGCTGCACGAATCCGCCGAGCGGCGCCATATTGGGCCAGTCGGCGTACTTTGTTTTGAATTCCGCGGTGAGTTGCTTTCCCGCTTCTTCCGCCGAAACTCCTTTGCGCTTCAACTCCAAAGCCCGCGTGCGCACGTCGGCGATGAACGCGCGCTCGGCCTCCACCATCGACCCGGGCCCCGGCGCGCTATGGTCCGGCAGTACATGCGCGACATTCAGCGGGATGATCCGGTCGAGAACGGCGAGCCACGTTGCGGGCGTGCCTCCATCGCGGAAGATCCCTGGCACTACCTTGTTCTGCACCACATCTCCCGAGATCAGCGTACGGTCCGGCTCGACGAAAATCAGTTCGTCCCCTTTCGTGTGCGCCTCCCCCAACCACATCAGGCGCGCGGTCACGCCACCGAGTTCGATTTTCGCTTCCTTGTCATAGACCACGTCCGGCTCGCGCAACCGGACATCTTTTAGTAGTTCCTTGCTCTCCGCCGAGCGCCCGCGGAAGAAGTCCAGCATCTCCTCGCCATGCTCGTGCATTTCCTGCTGCTGCACGGCATTCCGGATCAGAATCGTGCTCGCCGGAAATCCCGGTTCCCCGGCCGCATGCTCGGGATGAAAATGCGTCGTGGTGAGATAGAGTTTCGGGTTGCGCGAGAGCTTCGTCACCTGCTCGGCCACCAGCATTCCGTTGTGCGGGCCCAGTCCCGTATCCACCACCAGCGTGGCGCGCTCGCCAACCACAATCGCGATATTCGGGAAGCCCATAATTGCCCACACGTGATCGGAAACCTTGGTCGTGCTGTCTCCCACCCGCGTCGCCTGAGCGAAAGCAATGAACGCCGCGAGCATCCCCCCGAGACACAGAACCGCCCACCGCCCCACCAACTTCTTCATAGACTCCGGCTCCTTGATCTTGGAAGTATATCGCTTGGTCTGGTATAGTGGTCGGCGCTCCAAATCCCCCTGGAGGCCTTTATGCGTCTGTCCCTTGGACTCTTACTCGCCGCGTTCGCCACCGCCGTCCCTGCCGCGCAGGCCCAGGCATCCAAGACCCTCGATGTTTACGTCATCGACGTCGAGGGCGGCAACGCCACCTTGTTTGTCTCCCCCTCAGGCGAATCTCTGCTCATGGACACCGGTAACGCGGGCGCTGCCGCCCCCCGCGATGCCGGCCGTATCGTGGATGCGATGAAAGCAGCCGGCCTCCAGCAGATCGATCACCTCATCATTACCCACTGGCACGGCGATCATTTCGGCGGCGCGGCCGAACTGGCCTCAAAAGTTCCGATTCGCGAATTTATCGACCATGGTCCTAACGTGCAGCCCGGCGAGCTTGCCGACACGTTCCTCGAGAAGACCTATCCGCGGCTTTACGCCAACGCGAAGCATACCGTTGCCAAGCCCGGCGACAAAATCGCCATGAGCGGTCTGGATGTCCGTGTGGTGACCTCCGCCGGTCACACCATCCAGACTCCGTTAGCCGGAGCGGGCAAGCCCAACCCCTATTGCGCCAGCTTCAAGCCCGGAGAAAACAACGCCGAGGACCCGCAATCCGTGGGCATCCATGTGAGCTTCGGAAAGTTTCGCACCATCCACCTGGGCGACCTCACCAAGAACAAGGAGTTTGAGCTCATGTGCCCCAACAACCGCATCGGTACGGTCGATGTGCTCTTAGGGCTGCACCACGGGCAGGCCAGCTCCAATTCGGAAGTGCTCGTCCACGCCGTTCGCCCGCGCGTCGCCATTATGAATGATGGAACGCGCAAAGGCGGCGAGCCAGATGTCATGAAGACCGTACATTCCTCGCCGGGTCTGGAGGACCTATGGGAAATGCACTTCTCGCTGCTCAGCGGTCAGGAATACACCGTCCCGGGCATGTTCATCGCTAACACGATTGACGATCAGCCGTCCACGATCCCGGTTGCTCCGATTCCCGCTCCGCAACCGGGACCCGGCGCACCGCCGCCGCCCGCCCACAACGGTACGGCCTACTGGATCAAAGTATCGGCGCAGCAGGACGGCACATTCACGGTCACCAACGCCCGCAACGGCTTCACCAAAACGTACCGTCCCGGCCTGTAGCTTTGCGATGCAAAAGTGGGGCAGGCTGGCAGCCGGCCGACCGTCAGTCGGCCCTTCGCGTTTGTTACGCGCGCCGCAGGGCCGGATGAAAATCCGCCCCACGCTCTTCAGCCTAGTCCACGATTGCCTGCATCACCGCATTCTCGACATCCCGGTCGAGGTCTCGATTCGGATTGTTCGCCTGGACCATCACGATCCCTACCACCTTCTCTTTAGGATCGACCCAGAAATGCGTTCCGAACGCGCCGTCCCAACCGAAGCTGCCGTCGGAGACGCGATAACCCGCGGCCACTGCATCGTTCACCACCTGGACGCTCAGCCCGAAGCTTCGTCCCTTGGGCCTGCCGGGCAGCGTGTCCGGCGCGTGGATCGCCGTCATTAACTCCACCGTTTTCGGACTCAGCAGCCGCTTGCCATTCAGTTGTCCGCCATTCAGCAACATTTGCGCGAACGGCAGGTAATCTTCCGCGTCCGTCATCAACCCTCCGGCGCCGGAAAAGTAAGTGGTGTTGGCGAGCCGGGCCCCCTGGTCCACTCTCCCGAGCGCGTTCGAATCGCGATGATACGTCGTGGCCATGCGCGCCAGCCGATCCTCTGGAGGGTGAAAGTAAATATCCTTCATGCCCAGCGGATCGAAGATACGCTGCCGCAGGAATTGATCGAACGTTTGCCCTGAAACGATCTCCACGATCCGGCCCAGGGTGTCGAATCCGGCGCTCGGGCTGTAACTCCAGCGGGTCCCCGGTTGGAAATCGAGCGGTACCGCTCCCAGCCGCGGAATGTAACTGGCCAGCGTTTCACCGGGCCTTCTCGGGTCCTTGGCGACATCTGCGGTGCTGGCGGGTCCGCCGCTTGCCAGTCCCGATACGTGCGACAGCAGATCCCGGATGGTAATCTCGCGCGTTGCCGGTATCGTGTAAAACGTGGGTGCGGGCGTCGGCGCCCCCGGAGCGGCAGGCGGTCCGTTGTGCTCCTGCATGACGGCGACCTTCAGGCCGCGGAACTCCGGGACGAATTTCGACACCGGGTCGTTCAGCCGCACCTTGCCTTCCTCGAGCAGCATCAGAATCGCTACGCCCGTGATCGGCTTCGTCATCGAGGCGATCCAAAACAGCGAATCCTTCGACATCGGCTTCTGCGATTCGAGGTCCGCCATTCCTTGCGCCTCGAACAACGCGACCCGCCCGCGCCGCGCCACCAGCGTGACCGCCCCGGCGATGTCGTGCGCCTCGATATGCCGCTCGACCGCCTGATGCACACGCACCAGCCGGTCTGGCGCAAATCCGACCTCTTCCGGCTTCGTGCCCTGAATCGATGCAGCCACCATGCTGCAAGGAATCAGCGCCGTCAGTACAAACACCGTAGCCCTGGAACGCCGACAGTAATCCATCACCAGCGCCTCCTCTGCGCCTGTTGTGCGATCCATCCTATCCCAACGCCCGCACCGGTGCACCCGTGGTCTGAAGGCCACCGCAAACCGGCCCACATCCGCGCTCTGGCTTCCATTAGAATGGATATCCCGCTTGGGAGGGTTCGGAAATCGTATGAAACGCATTCTGATGTCGTCAGTCGCTCTGGCTGTGCTGGCCGCGGCGCCTGCGCTTGCCCAGCGCAAGGCCACTATCGAACACGTCCCCGAGATCCCATTCACCTCGGCCCCGAATCTTCTCAAACTTCCTTCCGGGGAGTATCTCGGCGAATCCGTCGCCGTCGCCACCAACTCCAAGGGCCACATCTTCGTTTATCACCGCAGCGCCCAAACGCGTTTGTTCGAATTCGACAAGGCCGGCAACTTCGTCAAGGAAATCGGTAGCGGCTACTACGGCTTCGAATTCGCGCATTCGGTGCGCATCGACAAGGACGACAATATCTGGACCGTCGATGAAGGCACCAACATGGTGACCAAGTTCAGCCCCGAAGGAAGGGTGCTGATGGTGCTCGGCCGCAGGCCCCCCGCCGTCCTCGGCGTACAGCTTTTTCCCAGCGGCCCGAACCAGCCCGCGCAGAAATATATTTTCTGCCGGCCGACCGATGTCGGCTGGGACCCGCAGGGCAACATCTTCGTCTCCGACGGCTACTGCAACAACCGCGTCGTGAAGTATGACAAAAACGGCCGCTTCCTCGCGCAGGCCGGCAGCGAGAAGGCTGGCAAGGCCCTCGGCGAATTCAATCTGCCGCACGGCCTGCAAGTCGATGGCGAGGGAAACGTGTGGGTCGCCGACCGCAGCAACTTCCGCTACCAGGTGCTCGACAACAACCTGAAGCCTCTCCGGGAGATCACCAATCTGGGTGTCGGTTGGACGGTGTGCATTTCCTCCGGCCCCCATCAATACGTTTTTTTCTCCAACTCGAACCCCAACGGCAACATGCCCGGCACCTGGGATATCACCGGCGAAATTTACAAGGCGGAACTCGACGGGACCGTGCTCGGCAAGTTCGGCCATCCCGGAAAACTGGCCCCCGGCTTCCAGGTGGTGCACATGATGGATTGCCGCAATCCCAATGAGATCATCGCCGGCGAAATCGAGTCCTGGCGCGTGCAG
>CAYMHP010000112.1:0-6648 GCA_964390225.1 uncultured Solibacteraceae bacterium | reverse complement strand
GCTTCTCCAACCGGCGGCTGGCAAGGCTACGGGCGGCGCGCAGTAAAACTACGGAGAACACGCATGAAACACCTCATACAAGGGTTGCTGGCTTCGGCCCTGATCGCCGCATTTTCCGCCAACGCCCAAACGGCGGCGCCGGAAATTCCCTTCGATTCCGTTCCCAACGCGCTGCAACTTCCCGCCGGCCTCTATCTCGGCGAAGTCGGTGGCGTGGCCACGAATTCGCGCGGGGATGTCTTCGTCTACACGCGCACCGGCCATCCCACCATTTCGATTGGCACCGCCCGTCCCTTCGCCCACGGCGGCTCGCGCCTATTCCAGTTTGACCGCACCGGAAAATTTGTGCGCGAGATCGGCAAGGATAGTTACGGCTTCATGTTCGCCGCCCAGGTGCGCGTCGATCCCGCCGACAACTTCTGGGTGGTCGACCAGATGAGTAACATGGTGATCAAGTTCGATCCGCAAGGTCGCGTCGCGATGCTGCTCGGCCGTAAAGCCGAAGCCGTCCCTGTCCCGGCGCGTGCTCCATCCGGAGACGGCGCAGGGCAGCCGACCGATCTCTTCGACCGTCCCACCGACGTCGCTTGGGACGCGGCCGGCAACATCTTTGTCGCCGATGGCCTCGCCAACGCCCGCATCGCGAAATTCGATAAGGATGGCAGATTCGTAAAATCGTGGGGCAAGAAGGGGACCGCGCCCGGCGAGTTCGCCAACGTCCGCAGTATCGCGGTCGACGCGCAGGGCAATGTCTATGCCGCCGATGGCGGAAACAAGCGCGTCGAGGTCTTCGATAACGATGGCGGGTTCAAAACGGCCTTTACGAACGTCGGAAACGCGCAGGCGCTCTGCCTGACCAAGGGACCCAATCCGCTTCTGTACGTATCCAACTCCAATCCGCCTGACGACATCGACCGCGATGGCGAAATCTACCGCATGCGACTCGACGGAACTGTGACGGGTAAGTTTGGCAGGGCGGGGAAGCTGCCCAAAGAGTTCGGAACGGTCAATGCGATCGATTGCCGCGCCGAAAATACGCTGTACGTTGGCGAAATCGGAAATCTGCGCGTGCAAAAGCTCGTGCTGCACTAACCTTGACGAGGAGAACACGATGCCGAATCGAAGAGAGTTCATTCAGGGCTTGGCGGCCGGGTTGGCGGGAGGCTCGCTTGTAACCGCCGCCGCGCAATCGCCACGGCGCGAAGTGCGTGTCGGCAGCAAGCGCGTCAAGGTGGTCGACGTGCATGCACACGCCACCTTCGCCGAGGTCGCCGATATCGTGAAGGACGGCCCCCTGGCTCGCTTCGCGCGCGCAGGCCGGCCGCTCGGGCCGGACCGCATCCAGGAACTCGATAAGCGCGGCATCGACACCCAGGTCATCGACGTCAACACCTTCTGGTGGTACGCCGCCGCGGACCGTGATCTCGCCACCAAGATCGTCGAGACGCACGATAACGCGCTGTCAAAGTGGTGCGCCGCGCACCCCGACCGCTTCGTGGCGTTAACTTCGCCGGCGCTGCAGTTCCCTGAACTCGCGGCCGAGCAACTCATACATGCCGTGAAACAACTCGGCATGCGCGGCGCGGCCGTGGGCGGCCACGTCAACGGCGAACCGCTCTCGCTTCCCAAATTCGATCCGTTTTGGTCGAAGGTGCAGGAACTCGGCGTCCTCGTCTTCATGCATCCCAATAATGCCGAGAACATCGCCAAACCCGGCGCGCTCGAAGGCGCCGGCGACCTAGGCAACGTCATGGGCAACCCCCTCGAGACCACGTTGTTTCTCTCGCATATGATTTTCGATGGCGCGCTCGATCGCTTCCCCGGCCTGAGAATTTGCGCGGCCCACGCCGGCGGCTATTTGCCTTCCTACCTCGGACGCACCGACGTGGCCTGCGACGTTCGGCAGAACGCCAAGTGCGCCAACAAGAAGAAGCCCCACGAATATCTCCGCAGCCAGATCCTGGCCGATTCGATGGTCTTTTCGCCCGAAGGCATTCGCCACCTTGTGGCGGAGATGGGCCCCAGCCAGGTGGTTTACGGGACAGATATGCCTTTCGTCTGGCCGGACACCGTCGACGCGATTCTCGAGGCGCAAATTCCCGATGCGCAGAAAGAAGCCATCCTCGGTGGGAATCTGACCCGGCTGCTGCACATCTAAAAAGGCACGGAGCGACTATGACAGCATCGCAGACTTATAACGAAGAGCAGCGCGCGCGTTGGAACGGAGAAGATGGCGAATACTGGGCGCGCGAGAACGAGCGCCTCGACCGTACTCTTGCCTCCGTCATGGAGCCGCTGCTTTCTTTTGCCGCGCCGGCGCCGGCGTCGTCCGTCATTGACGTCGGCTGCGGATGCGGCGCTACCACGCTCGAACTCGCTCGGAGGCTCGGCCCTTCCGGTCGCGTCACCGGAATCGATATCTCCGAACCGATGCTCGCCCTCGCCAGGCAACGACTGCGCGAATACCCCCACGCGTCCTTTCTCCACGGCGATGCCGCCGGCCTGCCGCTACACCATCTCGGCGCGGAACTGATCGTTTCCCGCTTCGGGGTCATGTTCTTCGGAGATCCCATCGCTGCTTTCCGAAATCTGCGCTCCGGCCTCGCCCCGGGAGGTCGCGTTCGCTTCGCCTGCTGGCGTCCCATCCACGAGAACCCCTGGCTTCAGATCCCGCTGCACGCTGTCTACGAACACGTCCCGCCGCTTCCCAAACCGCAACCCGACGAACCTGGGCCCTTTTCCTTTGCGGACCCCGAGCGTGTCACGGGCATCCTGACGGCGGCCGGCTTTACCGCGCCGTCGTTCACCCCGCTAAACGTACACTTGGACCTCGCGGCCGGAGGAACGGTGGAAGACGCAGCCATTCACGCGTCGGGAACTGGTCCCGCCAGGCGCGCGCTCGCAAACCAACCGCCGGATGTCCAGGCGCGCGCGATTGAGTCCATCCGCCGGGCTCTCGAACCGCACGCGTCCCCGGCCGGAGTGAAACTGACCGGAGCCATCTGGCTGGTTGCGGCCGACCGCGTCGAATAATGCCGGCCTGCCGAGTAGCGCGAGCATCGTCGTGGCTAAGCAAGAAATTTTTCAAACGGGCGTCTGAATGGTGCTCGGTTGTGATACTCTCGAAGGCAACTTTTTTTCGTGACACTGTGCCCGTGCGGCGAAACTTCGCGGGCCGGAATGGAGGAGGTGCAACATGAAGCGGAATCTCTCAATCGGCGCCGTCTTTGTCGCCGTCCTGCTCGCGCTCGGAGTGGGCTCGACCCTGCTCGAAAAAAAGGCCCGTGTCGAGGCCGCTGGGCTCCAGGCGCCCATGTTCGAAGTCGACCCCATGTGGCCCAAGCCGCTGCCCAACCACTGGCTTCTCGGTATGACCATCGGTGTCTCCGTCGATGCGCAGGACCACGTCTGGATCATTCACCGTGGCGCGACCCTCGAACCGAAGGAAGTCTACGCCTCCACCAATCCGCCCGGAGCGGAATGCTGCGTCGCCGCGCCGCCGGTTCTCGCCTTCGATCAGGCCGGCAACTTGATCCATAGCTGGGGCGGTCCCGGACAGGGCTACGACTGGCCCGACTCCAACCACGGCATCACCGTCGATTACAAAGGCAACGTCTGGATCGGCGGCAATGGCGCAGGCAACAACCAGGTTCTCAAGTTCACCCAAGAGGGCAAGTTCCTCATGCAGATCGGCCACCCGAAGATGAGCAAGGGCAGCAACGACACGGAGAACCTCAACCGGCCGGCGAAGTTGTTCATTGACAAAAATACCAACGAGGTTTACATCGCCGACGGCTACGCCAATCACCGTGTCATCGTCTACGATGCCGATAGCGGCCAGTACAAGCGGCATTGGGGCGCCTATGGCCACATGCCCGACGACGCGCGCCTCGGCCCCTACAACCCCGATGATCCGCCCGCGCAGCAGTTCCGCAACCCGGTGCATTGCGCCGAACTCGCCAATGACGGTTTGCTCTATGTCTGCGACCGCGTCAATGATCGCATCCAGGTGTTCAAGCGCGATGGCACCTTCGTCAAAGAGCAGTTCATCGCCAAACGGACCCTCGGCGATGGGTCGGTTTGGGACATCGCGTTTTCCAAGGACCCGCAGCAGAAGTACATCTTCCTCGCCGATGGCGCCAACGAGAAGATCTACATTATCCTGCGCGACAGGCTGGAAATCCTGACGAGCTTCGGCGACGGCGGCCGCCAGCCCGGCCAGTTCTACGCCGTGCACAGCATCGCGACCGATTCCAAGGGCAACATCTACACCACCGAGACGTACCGCGGGCAGCGCGTGCAGCGCTTCGTCTACAAAGGCATGGGGACCGTCACCAAAAAAGACCAGGGCGTAGTCTGGCCCAAAACCGCCAAAAGTTCATAGCAACGCGAGGGCGGCGTACGCGCTCGGCCCTGGCCGTTTACGTGCCGCTGCCCTCGTTGCTTGACAAATGATCTAAATCCCTAATACACTCCCCAGAACATCGGTCTCTAAATTTGCCTGAGGGGTGCAGCATGCGTTCACTATTTTCGATCGGCTGTGTGTTTCTCTGCGCCGGAGCTTTGTTCGCCCAGACCGACCGCGGGACTATAACCGGCACCATCACCGATCCAGCCGGCGCGGTAGTCGCCGCCGCCGCGATTGAAGCAAGAAATCTCGAAACGGGCGCGGTCTACCCCGTCGCCAGCACGGCTACCGGCAACTACACGATTCCCCAATTGCCGGCGGGCAGCTATGAGGTGTCCGTCACCGTCCCGGGCTTTAAGACGTACAAAAGGTCGGGCCTCACCGTCGCCGTCGCGGCGACCTTGCGAGTGGATGTCGCGCTCGAGGTGGGCAGCGCCACCGAGTCCGTAACCGTTCAGGCCGACGCCACGCTCTTGAAGACCGAAAGCGGCGAGTTGAGCCATAACGTCACCACGGAAACCGTAGACAGCCTTCCGATTTTGGGCATCGGATCGTCGATGGCGGGCAGTTCGGCCGTTCGCAATCCTCAGGCCGTGGCTTACCTATTGCCCGGAGCTTACGTTGCGCCGAATGCGCAGATGCGTGTGAACGGCGCTCCGGGAAACACGGCCTCCTACCGCCTGGAAGGCCAGGACGCGAGTAACGGCCAGGTGCCTGCTACCCAGGCCCAGGTCCAGCCGAGCGTCGACGCGATCCAGGAAGTGACGATTCAGACCAGCAACTTCGCGGCGGAGTACGGGCAGGTAGGCGGCGGATTTTTCAACTACACGATGAAATCCGGAACCAACCAGCTGCATGGAAGCGTCTACGACTACTTTGTCAATGAAGCGTTCAATGCGAATACTCCCTGGGTCAACGCGAAGCCGGTAGCGCGGCGGCACGACTACGGCGCCACGATCGGCGGACCCGTCTACATACCGAAGGTCTACAACGGCCACGACCGCACCTTCTTCTTTTTCAACTGGGAACAATACCGCGAGACTCAGCAGATCACGAATCAGCTCATTACCGTTCCCACACCCGCTTATCGCAGCGGCGATTTCACGAGCGCGTTGACGGGCCGCACGCTGGGTTCAGATCCGCTGGGACGGCCGATTTTCGAAGGCGCGATTTATGATCCTCGGACCGAGCGGGCCGCCCCCAATGGGCAAATCATTCGCGACCAATTTCCCGGTAATCAAATCCCGACGGACCGGCTCGATCCGGTGGCCCTCAGAATTCAGGCGCTCATTCCGCAGCCCAATCGTTCGGGGCTCATTAACAACGCGGCATTCCCATTTCCCAGCCAGCGGGTCACGGATATCCCCGCGTTCAAGATCGACCACTCGCTGAGTCCGCGAGCCAAGCTCTCCTTCTATTGGTCGCAAACCCGCACCGCCAGCCAATATTCGCCAACCTTGGGCGGCGCGGACGGTTTGCCGGATCCGATCTCCGGTGAGATCGGAACGTTCATTACCGGGCGAGTGTACCGCGGCAATTTTGACTACACCGTCACCCCGACGGTGCTGTTCCATTTCGGCGCCGGTTATCAAACGGACTACTTTACCGACGACCCGGTGGTGACGAACTTTAACCCCGAGCAGCAACTCGGCCTGAAGGGAGTTCCCGTGAACCGCCTGTTCCCGTTCCTGACGGGTCTCTGCCCGCCCGGCACCACGAACGGCACGGTGGTCGCTCCTTGTGGCGGGCAGGGAGGGATGAAAACCATGGGGCCCACGACCAACCGGCACCCCTTGCTGTACGAGAAGCCGACGGCCAACACGAGCATCACCTGGGTTCGGGGCAATCACACGTACAAGGCGGGCGCTGAACTGCGAATTGATAGCAACCAATCGACTCTATACGCATCCACCGACGGCCAGTTCACTTTCAGTACGAATGAAACCGCCTTGCCGTATCTGCAGTCGTCGAGCATTGGGGGCGGAACGGTTGGCTTTGCGTACGCGAGTTTCTTGTTGGGGCTGGTCGACTCGGTCAAGATCGCGCCCGTAAACAACATGAAAATGGGCAAGCATGCGCTGGGATTCTTTGTCGAGGATACCTGGAAGGTGACCCGCAGGTTGACGCTCGATTACGGGATTCGTTACGACTATCAAACCTATCTCAAGGAGCAGTACGGAAGGGTTGGGCAGTTCGAGGGGGACCCTCCCGACCCGTCGGGGGGGGGGGGGGGGGGGGCG
>CAYMHP010000111.1:7884-16211 GCA_964390225.1 uncultured Solibacteraceae bacterium | reverse complement strand
GCAGCAGCTTATGGAACACGCGCTCCAGGAATCCCCGATCGCAACGGCCGGCCATCCTTTGTTCGATTTTGTAGACGCGCCACGCAGCCCAGGCGTGAACGGGCGGGTTGACGTCCGAGAAATTCCATTCGTAGGCGGGCAGTTGCCCGTTCGGGTGCATGTACCACTCGCGCAGCAGCAGAATCAATTGCTCTTTGGCGAATTCCGGATCGATCAGCGACAGCGGAATGGTGTGAAACGCCAGGTCCCACGCCGCGTACCACGGGTATTCCCACTTGTCGGGCATGGAAATGACGTCCGCGTTGTACAGGTGGGTCCAGTTGGAGTTCCGGCCGTGCAGCCGCTGCGCCGGCGGATCGGGTCCGGCCAGGTCACCGCGCAGCCACCGCCGTAGATCGTAATGATAGAACTGCTTGTTCCATAGCATGCCGGCGAATGCCTGGCGCTGCACGCGGCGCTCGTCTTCGGCAAGATTGGCAGGTGCGATTGAGTTAAAGAATTCGTCGGCTTCTTCGATCCGCTGCCGAAACACCTCATCGAACTCGGCGCCGACGGCGCCCTCCCGAGGCTTGTCCTGAGTAAGCCGCAGGCGCAAGGTCGCCGTTCCGGCAGCGCCGACCTCGAGCCGGTAACGCGCGGAAGCCTTGCTGCCCACCAGTTCCGGATTCACCGCATCTTTCGCGCCGGCGACGACATATTCATGGATTCCGTCCTTCACATAGGGGCTGTGATTCTGCGCGCCAAACAAGCGCTGGCGATTGGTTTCGTTATTGGTGAAGAGCAGCTCGGGCCGGCCCTCGCACAGCAGCCAGTGATCGCGCATATCGAAGTGACTAGCCCGAATCGGCGCTGCGTCCGTGAGTTCGGCGACGGCTTGCAGTCTGGGATGCCGCGCATCCAGGCCCCACGACCATGTGTTGCGGAACCAGATGGTGGGCAGCACGTCAACCGATGCAGCCTCGGGGCCGCGATTCGCCACCGTGATGCGAATGCAGATATCGTCCACGCCGGCCTTGGCGTACTCCACGAAGACATCGAAGTAGCGGTCTTCGTCGAACACTCCGGTGTCGAGCAGTTCGTATTCCGGATCCATCAACCCCCGGCTTCGATCCCCGTTGATCAGTTGCTCATAAGGAAAGGCGGCCTGAGGGTACTTGTACAGGTACTTCATGTATGAGTGGGTCGGCGTGGAATCGACGTAAAAGTAGTATTCTTTGACATCTTCACCGTGACGCCCCTCTTTTCCCGTGAGGCCGAAAAGGCGTTCTTTGAGGATGCGATCGCGCCCATTCCACAGCGCGACAGCGAAGCAGAGCACCTGGTGCCGGTCCGAGATGCCGGCCAGTCCATCCTCGCCCCAACGATACGCGCGCGAGCGGGCGTGGTCATGCGGGAAATACTCCCAGGCCCTGCCGTCGGCGGAGTAATCTTCCCGGATGGTGGCCCACTCGCGTTCGCTGAGGTACGGACCCCAGCGCTTCCAGTGCGCTTGCCGCTCGCGAGATTCGGCCAGGCGGATCTGTTCTCGGGTCAAGCCTACAGTGTAATCGTCCAAGCCGTCATGCCTGCAACCGCCCGGTATATACTAGCTCTCCTGGGAGACTCGGTTCGATGAAACAGCCGGCAGCCGGTATTGTAGCCACGATCCTAATCATGGCCATCTCGTTGGGCTTCATTTCGCTATTTACATTTCCGACTTTCGCGGGTTGGGTGAGCTTCTACCTCATCTGCTTCATTCCCATGGAAATTGTCATGTCGGTGACGTGGGCCACCAAGTATCCGCGGTTCGCGGGGGACCGCAGCCAGCCCGTCAAAGGCGCTCTGTTCATCATCCTGGCCCTGGTGACGGGTGCCATTGTCGCCGCAGTCCATTATTCGACCGTTGGAGGCGGCATCAGCCCGCCGCCGCCGATGGCTGCGATGTGCATCATCACTTCGGTAATCGTGACGTTCTGGCTCGCCATCATGTGGGGCGGCTGGCCGTTCACCGCAGCAATCAAGAACCCGGTGGCAGCCGGTCTGGCTCTGCTGGTGGGCTGCTACGTCATCAACTATCTGCTCTTCCGGCTGTTTTTCAACTACAGCTTCATGCAAGGCGCGCCGGTGTACGTTCCGGCCCTCGATCCGCACGGCCTCTTCAATGCCTGGAACGCGTTGGTCTTCTACATGGCGGCCATCGGGATCATGTTCCTGATGCTGCATTTCGATCTGTGGCCGCTCACCACCAACCCGGCGCTTATGAAACAGCCGGCCCTTGGCATCGTCTGGACCATCATCGCGCTGGTGCTCGGCGGGGCAATGTTTTACGTCGGCACGTCCGTCATCGGCATGGATCCCGTTGCGTTCATGGTGAAGGTGCCCATCCCGTTCATCTTCGGGACTATCGTCGTTCTGAACATGGCGCAGGGTTCCTGGTTCCCCAGCCTGAAGCAGCCGGTGAAGGGCGTCGCCAGCGCGCTGGCGGCGGCGGTGATCGGGACGATCCTCGCGCTGCTCTATTCCGCGCTCGCGCCTTCCATCAGCGGAAAAGTGAGTCCCGGCCCGCCGAGCTACGATTTCGAGATCTGGCTGGCTTCGGCGCTGCTCGGCGTGACCTTCCCGTTCCTGATCTTCCATGCCGAGTTCTTCAAGCTTTGGCCGCTAGTGAAGGCGCCGGCCGATGAGGTGCGGGACGTGCGAAGAGAAGCCCATGCAAATTCGTGATCGCGGGCGGACCGGCGTTTCTCCCTAACTGTTCGGGCCAAATATATGGAAGTCGCCACCAATTCGCTCGAGCGCGCCTTGGCAATCCTCGAGGTGCTCGAGCGCACGCGCGGGGGGCTCCGCAACAGCGAAATCAGCGTGCGCATGCAGATCCCCAAGAGTACTTGCTCTTACATCCTGGGACTCTTGGAGCAGCGCGGCTACGTCGTGCGGGACGACGCGGGGCGGTACCACATCGGTCTGAGTACGGTGACATTGGCGCACGGCGCGTTACGCGAAATTGGCGTGCGCTCCATCGCCGAGCCCGCGCTCTATAAACTGGCCAGCGAAACCGGTCTCTCCGCGGGAATCGGAGTGCTCAAGCGGGGGCGCGTTCTGGTCATCGATCGCGTGGAGGGCTCCGAATTCGTGCGCGACGCTGTGGAGACGGCCGAACATCTTGTACTGCGCCCCACTAGCGCGCCTCGCAAATATCGCGTGCGCGAAGACCGCGATATCGGAAGGGAACTGCCCGCCCATTCAACCGCGCTGGGAAAGGTGCTGCTGGCGCATCTCGCACCGGAACAGGTCGTCGAAGTGATCGGCGAGCATGGGCTCTCCCGGCAGACGCGCAGTACGATTACCTCCCGAAGCAAATTACTGCAGGAGTTGGAACTGGTCCGCAAGCAGGGTTTTGCCATCTCGGAGGAGGAGCAACAGCCTGGCATTCGCGCCGTCGCGGCTCCCATTTACGGCGCAGGCATGATTGTGACAGCGGGGGTTTCTTTGAACGGCGGCGTGGCGCAAAGCGCGTGGCGCGATCCCCCCCGGCTGGTGGAACTGGTGAAAGCGGCGGGCCGGGAAATCTCCCGCCGTGCGCGATTCAATTAACCGTACTGCTTGCTGTTCAATCTATTGAACAGATTCTTGCGCGCTCCAACAGGAATCCGATAGACTCTCCCTCCGAGGTGCCATGAAAATGATCCGAAAGTGCGGAGGTCTGCTGGTTGCGTTCGCGTGCCTGGCCCTGCCCGTCTCGGCGCATCACTCCTTCGGCGCGGAGTACGACGCCAAGAAGCCGATCACGCTCACCGGTGTCGTTACCAAGGTGGAGTGGACCAACCCGCATATTCACTTCTATTTGGATGTAAAGGATTCCAACGGCGCGGTGGCCAACTGGAAATTTGAAGGCTATCCGCCGAACGTCTTATACCGCACGGGCTGGAAACGAGAGGTCACCATGAAGCCGGGCGATACGGTGACTGTCTCCGGCTGGCGCGCTCGCGACGGCACGAACTGGGCGCACTCGCGCGAAGTGACGTTTGCCGACGGGAAGAAGCTGTTCTCGGGTCCCCCGGCCGGTACTGGCGATGGCGGGGAAACGCCGCCGGTCGCCGTCCAGTAATACGGAGGAACTCATGAAGAATCTCTGCGGAGGCTTCCTCGCTGCGGCGGTCCTGGTAACCGGCGCCCTGAACGCCCAGCAACCGCCCGCACCCATCAAAGCCAATATGGCAATACCTCGCGGAGCCGACGGGAAGCCGGATTTTAACGGCGTCTGGCAGCCGGCCAGTTTCCGGCGTGGGACCTGGGAAGAAGCCAACGCGGGTTCGGCCCTTGGCGGCATCCCCGGCGCCGCTCAGGCGGCCCTGCCGCGGTCGCAGGCGGTGCCTCCTGCGCGCGAACCGGCGCCGTACCAGCCATGGGCCGCGAAGAAAGTACTCGAATCCTTCAATCGCCGCGCGATTGACGATCCCACCGCTTTCTGCCTCGCGCCCGGTGTTCCGCGCGTCACCTCGGTGGGCCTGTTCCCCATGCAAATCGTGCAAACGCCGCAAACCATCGTGATGCTCTACGAGTACATGAACACGCACCGGGTGATCCCGATGAATACGAAGCACCCCGATGACCTCGAGCCCACGTTCATGGGAGACTCCGTGGGGCATTGGGAAGGCGACACCCTGGTCGTCGACGTGACGGGCTTCAACGACAGAACCTGGCTCATCGGCGCGGGCACGTTCCACACCGAAGCGTTGCACGTCACCGAGCGCTACACGCGCCTCGACCGGGATACCATCCGCTACGAAGCCACTATGGAAGATCCCAACGTGCTCACGAAACCGTGGGTCTTCCGCACGAACATCATGCTGCGGGAAGGCACGCGCCTGCGCGAGTACGAGTGCCAGGAGAACAACCAGGACCCGGCCCGGTACGAGAAGCTCTTAAAAGACGAGTCTGTTTTCCGCCGCCAGTAAATGGGCAGCCTTGCAGGCTCCGGACCGGCCTTCAGCGGGTGCAGCCGGCCAGAAGGCCCGCTGCGGGCAGGATTACCCGCCCCACAATTTTGGCAAAACCGGGCAAGGGTCGCAAAACTATGCTTGCAGCACGGCCATGATCTCGCACTGCACCAGGATCGGCGGTGCGAGATCCGGGCTTGCGAAGGTGTGGCGCGCCGGCCGCGATTCCGGATCGGGAAACATCTCCAGCCAGTGGTTGTTCACATGCTTGCGGTCGGCGAGGTCTTTCAGCCACACCGTCACCTTGAGGACGTCCTCGGGTTTTCCGCCGGCCGCTTCCAGAATCTTGCGGATGTTCGTGAACATGTGCGCGCACTGCGCTTCGATGCCGTCGACGATCTTTCCTTGCGGGTCCTTGCCGGAAATACTGCCGCTCACCAGGAACGGACCGATGCGGGAAGCGGCCGGGATCGGGTTCTCGTGCCCCATGCCGGCGATTTCGATGCTTTGTCGTTTCGTCATGTGATGAAGATTTACCGCGGCTGCGTGAGAACGTCGATGAGCGCGGGCTCGCCCGCCTTGACCCGTTCGATTCCGCGCCGGAACGCCGGGGCCAGATCTTTCGGATCGGTAATGGGCCCTTCGCCGTAAAGCCCGTAGGTTTGCGCCATCTTAACGTAATCGATGTTGGGTTCCCGCAGCGTCGTGCCGATATGCGCGCGGTCCGCGCCGCGGTTATGCGCACTGCACTGCTGCGCCACGAACATTAGTTCCGCGTGGTAGCCGCGGTTGTTGTGCATGATGGTGAGCATCGGAATCTTATGATGCGCCGCCGTCCACAAAACCCCCGGCGCATAATTGAGATCTCCGTCGGTCTGAATATTGATCGAGAGCCGACCGTGCTTCCGGTTCGCCAGCGCCGCTCCGACCGCCGACGGTGCTCCGCCGCCCATCCCTCCCGCGCCATGCGAGCCGATGTACTGATAGAGCTTTTCGAAGTTCCACAGCCGGTTTGGCCAGTTGCTGATGAACCCTTGCCATGACACCAGCGACCAGTCGTGATCCTTGATCAGCGGCCACAATTCGGCGCACAGCCGGTTCAGGCTCACCGGGCTCGCATCCCAGCCGTAGGATGCCTGCTCGATCAGTTGATTGCGGACTTGCCGGTGCGCCCCGCCGATTTTTGCGCCTCGCTCCTGCAGGATGCGCTTCCGGTCGGGCGTGAGCAGGCGCTTGCAGGCCTCGGTGAGCGCCGGGAGAGTCGTTTCGGCGTCGGCGCCGATATCGAGATCGACATCTGCGTACTTACCGAAATCCTGAATATTGCTCCTGTGAAACAGGCCGAGTGAAGATATGCGGACGGTCTTCCCACCGCGTGCCCGGGCCTGCCGCGCCGTGCCCGAAACGTCCGTCACTTCGAGGCACAGGACGACATCGGGTTGATAGCCCGGTCCGCCATTGCCGGCCAGTGGATGCCGCGTAGGAATCTGGTTACGGTCGGTGCTGTTCACGGGCGCCTGCAAAGTCTCGGCAAGCTCCGCCATCCGGCGCACGCCTTCTTCGCTGCGGACCGCACGTTCGGCGATGATCAGAGGCCGTTCCGCATTCACCAGCATCTTTGCCGCTTGCGCTACTGCCGCAGCATCGCCTTCCGGCGGCGTGGTCATCGTCAGCTTCGGAATGCGGAGATTGCGTTCGGTGTTCGGATTCGACTGCAATTCATGATTGGCGACGATGAGCACTGGACCCATGGGAGGCGTCATCGCGATCTTGTAGCCGCGGATGGCGGAGTCGGCGAATCCCTGCAGCGACACCGGTTCGTCGTCCCACTTCACGTAATCGCGCACCAGCGCGCCCATGTCCTGCGCGCTGTGATACGACTCCACCCCGCCGTTCCGAGCCGCCGAATCCGCGTGGTTGCCAACAACCATATAGACCGGCACGCGGTCGGCGTAGGCGTTGTAGATCGCCATTGCCGCGTGCTGCAGCCCAACCGTGCCGTGCAGCAGCGCCATCATTGGCTTGCCCTCGATTTTGGCGTAGCCCTGCGCCATCGCTACCGCCGATTCCTCGTGGCAGCACGTGAGGAACTCCGGCATTTTGTTGTCGCCGTAGTTGATCAGAGACTCGTGAAGGGATTCGAAGGTTGAGCCGGGATTGGAGCCGAGATATTCGAGATCCAGCTTCTTGAGCACATCGACCATGAAGTCGGAGCCGGGATGCTCGATCACGCGCGCCTCGACGGCCGGTGGCCGCTGCCCCGTATCCGCCGCCAGAGTGGTGGGATTTGGCTGCGCGCTCCCGTTACGCGGGGGCGGCGTCTGCGCCGGAGCCGTCGTTGGGATCGAGGCGAGCCCCACGGCTCCGGCCGCCGTGCCCTTCAAGAACCCGCGACGCCCCAGCGATGTCTTTTTGCGCATATTGAGGCATTTTATCCCGAAGTTCCGCCGAGCCCCTCCCAGTCCCGCCGGGTGGCCGCTTCAGCCCCGTCCCGCCAGGGCGCGGGTGTTGGCAAAGCGTACCCGCGCCGTCACCGGCGCGGCTGAAACTCTCAGCCCCGATGGCATGACGGGCTGGGGTGCACCCCACGGATACCTGCGCCGCTGATCATTCGCTCCACAACACGTTATCGATCAGCCGGGTCGCTCCGAACCACACCGCGGCCGCGATCCGCACTGGTCCAGCAATCTTCTCGACGGGCGTCATCGTCGCGGCGTCCACCACTTCGAAGTACTCCCTCCTCGCCAGCGGCTCTCGTTCGAGCACGTCCAGTCCAGCTTGCCGGACATCCCCGGCGCAATCGCAACCCGCCGCAGCGCGCTCGCGCGCGGCGGAAAGCGCGCGGAACACCACGGGTGCTGCCCTGCGCTCCGCCGGCGTGAGCCGCGCGTTGCGTGAACTCAGCGCCAGCCCATCGGGCTCGCGCACGGTCGGCACCGGAACGATCTCGACCGGCATATTCAAATCGGCAACCATCTGTTGAATGATCGCGAGCTGCTGCGCGTCCTTCTCCCCGAAGTAGGCGCGATCAGGCATCACGATATTCAGCAGCTTGGCGACGACGGTAGCTACGCCGCGAAAATGGCCCGGACGAAATTTTCCGCACAGCGAATCGGAAAGGCCCGTCACCTCCACGTAAGTTTTCGGCTCGCCGGGATACATCTCCTCGGCGGCCGGCGCGAACACAAGGTCGGTTCCGCGCAGGCGGCAGAACTCCACGTCCGCATCCAGCGTGATGGCGTATGCCTCGTAATCTTCGCGGCGGTCGAACTGAATAGGATTGACGAATATGCTGACAGCCACGAAATCGCACTCGCGTCGCGCTCGCTCGACCAGTGCGGCATGACCGCCGTGCAGAGCGCCCATCGTGGGAACGAGTCCGACCGCGGCGTCCCGGGCGCGCGCTTC
>CAYMHP010000111.1:2427-7866 GCA_964390225.1 uncultured Solibacteraceae bacterium | reverse complement strand
TGCCTCGCCGATCGACCGGGCGACCGTCATCGCACCTTGGCGGCGTCCAGGCCGATCGAATGCTCCGCGGCGGGAAACCGGCCCTCCTGTATGTCTTCGATGTACCGCTCGGTGGCCTCGGTAATCTGCTCTGCGAGATTGGCGTAGCGCTTCACAAACTTGGGCTGGAACTCGTCGAATAGCCCGAACGCGTCGTAGCTGACCAAGACCTGCCCGTCGCAGTAGGGGCCTGCGCCGATCCCGATGGTCGGAATCTTCAGCTCGGCGGTGATCGTCCCGGCGACGTTCGCCGGAATGCACTCCAGCACGATGGCGAACGCGCCCGCCTGCTCGATCAGTCGCGCGTCTTTCAGCAGCCGGTCGGCCTCCTCGCTGGTTTTGCCAACCGCGCGATATCCGCCAATCTGATGCACCGATTGGGGCGTGAGCCCGATGTGCCCCATCACCGGAATACCGATCTCACTCAGCCGGTGAACGCGGTCGGCCACGGCGACGCCCCCCTCCAGTTTCACCGCCGCGGCGCCGCCCTCTTGCATGAGCCGGCCCGCGTTGCGCACGGTCTCCGACACGCTCACCTGGTAGCTGAGGAAGGGCATGTCGGCCACGACGAGCGCCCGCGATGCGCCCCGCGCCACGGCCCGGGTGTGGTGAATCATGGCCTCGAGGGTTACCGGAATTGTGGTCTCATGGCCCAGAACTACTGTGCCGAGGGAATCCCCTACGAGTAGAACGTCGACGCCTGCCCGGTCCAGGATGCGGGCCAGGGTCGCATCGTAAGCCGTTAACATGGAGATCTTTGGGCCGCGCGTCTTGGCGCGGAGAAGGTCGGGAATCCGGACCCGGTCGGATGGATTGGCCATGGGTTCTTCTCCTATCGTAAACCGTGCCCAAAAACTTCGGTTTAGGTGTGCACTATCGAACATCCGAGTACGAATGACATTTGAGTGACGTGCCTCGGGTGGCTATTCTGAGGGGGTAGGGTGGCTCCTCAGCAGATATATTGACTCTCCACGTGGCCCCGCAGTCGCAGATTTGTTGTAGAACCGCAGGCGAGGGGTCTAGCCTAGGTTCGCTGAGCCCTTCGGGTTTTTGCTATTCCCCTACCGCGTGAGATGGAATGCCGGCCAAAAACTTACTTAAAGACAAAGACAAGAAATTCCGGCTTCTGTTCGAGGAGAATCCTCAGCCCATGTGGGTGCTGGACCCCGAATCCCGGAAGTTTCTCGAAGTGAACAACGCGGCCGCCGCGCTGTACGGCTATACCAAGGAGGAGTTCCAGCAACTGAGTTTGGCGGATATCCAGAGCCCGGAGGAAGCGGAGCGCTTCGCCAGCGAACTTCATTCCGCAAACCGGCCCTCGGCCAGCTTGTGGCGCCACCGCACCAGGGACGGGCGCATTCTCGAAGTGGAAGCGGCTGTGCACGAGATCGAGTATGGTGGCCGCAAAGTGGAGCTGGCTGTCCTGATGGACGTCACTACCCGGCGCCACCTCGAAGAGCAATTGCTACAGGCGCAAAAGATGGAAGCGGTCGGCATGCTGGCCGGTGGCGTCGCGCACGATTTCAACAACCTGCTCACCATCATCACCGGTTATAGCCAGCTCATCCTGAATAATCTTGCCCCCGACGATCCGAACCGCCACTCGGCCGAGCAGATCATGAAAGCCGGCGAGCGCGCTGCCGGCCTGACGAAGCAACTGCTGGCTTTCAGCCGCCGGCAGGTGCTGCAGCCTCGCATTCTCGAGTTGAACAAAGTGGTGACCGGGTTGAGCACCATGCTGCAACGGCTGATCGGGGAGGATATCGACCTGCGCCTGATTCTGAGCCCCGAACTCGGACGCGTGAGCGCCGACCCGGGCCAACTCGAGCAGGTCATCATGAACCTGGTAGTGAACGCTCGCGACGCGATGCCGAAAGGCGGCACTCTCACCATTGAAACGGCGAATGTGGAGCTGGATGAGAAGTACCTGGTCCGGCACCTGACCGCCAAGCCCGGTTCTCATGTCGTGCTCGTAGTGAGCGACACTGGCCACGGAATGGACGAAGCCACGCGCGCGCGTCTCTTCGAACCATTCTTCACCACCAAGGGCAAGGGGAAGGGCACTGGCCTGGGTCTGTCGACCGTCTTTGGAATCGTGCGCCAGAGCGGAGGCAGCCTCGAGGTATATAGCGAGCCCGGTTACGGCACCTCCGTCAAGGTGTACCTGCCGCGCATCGATCAGCCGGCCGCGATCGAGGCCGAGGAGAAGAAAAAGAAGTCCCTCGCCGGCACCGAGACCATCATGGTTGTGGAAGACGACGAAATGGTCCGCAACCTGGTGCGCGAAACATTGGAACGCGAAGGCTACAAGTTGCTCGATTCGGCCGACCCCCAGGAAGCGCGCGGCATCGCCGACAACTTCGCGGCTCCCATCCAGTTGCTCATCACCGATGTGGTGATGCCGAGAGTGAGCGGCCGCGAATTGGCCGAACAACTTTGCGTCAAGCGGCCCGACATGAAGGTGCTCTACATGTCCGGGTACACGGACAACGCGATCGTGAACAGCGGCGTGTTGCAGAAGGAAGTCGCCTTCCTGCAAAAGCCCTTCACGCCCGCCGCGCTCGCCCACAAAGTGCGCGAAGTGTTGGAGGGCGACAGCCGCACCCGCCGCGCCGCCGAGTAGCGCCGTTGATCGTGTCGACGGCAACCCCCGCCCTTATGGGACGGGGCTGGCGGTAACGCCGGGGCCACTCAATCCTTCTGGATCATCACCTCGGTGGATTTCACCACCACCCGCACGCGATCGCCCTTTTTCAGTTTTAATTCCTCTGCGCTATTGCGCGTGATCACGCTCTCGACGATGTTGTCGCCCACTCTCACTACGACATGAGCCATGATGTCGCCGATCTGTATGTCCTCCACCGTGCCGGGGAGTTGGTTCCGCGCGGAAAGTGCCATGTCCTCTGTTCTAGCAGAGAAATCAGAGCATTTGCCGCCCTGCCATTTTGGCATCGTATCCGCCCAGACTTTCCAGTTCGCGGCGGAAACTGAAGCGGTTGAGCGTGTCGAGCAGATTCTGCACCGCCGGGAGATCGAGATGTTGCCGCCGAATGGCAAGGTCGTAGCGCTCGCTCACCAGCGGCAGAAACCCCAGTCCGAATGCCCGCGCCGCCGCGCGTGTCGCGATGCAGCAGTCGGCGGCTCCCGATTGCACCTGCCATGCCGCCGAAAGATGTCCAGGCGCAATGAAGTCGTAGCCGCGAACCACGTGCGGGTCGATGCCGGCTGCGGCAAGCCGCGTATCGAGCAGCAGGCGGCTGCCGGCCCCTTTCTCGCGGTTCACGATGGATACATCGCCACGCGCCAGGTCTGCAACTTCCCGAATCCCTTTCGGATTCCCCCGCGCGGTGACGATTCCCTCCTCCCAAACCGCATACGAAATCACGGCGATGGCATTCTTCGGAAAAAGGCGCCCGATCTCCGGGATGTTTGATTCGCCGCTGCTCTCATCGCGCAGGTGCGTGCCGGCAATATGCACGGAGCCTTGTTTGAGCAGCAGCAGGGCCTGCGAGCTATTGCGATGAGCGAGCACCAGTTCCACTCCCGCCGGTTGCAGGTGACGCGCGAGCACCGAGATGCCCGGATCGCATCCGGCCACCAGAATGCGATTGCGGAAATCCCCTTCCGAGTGGAAGACCTGCACTCTCGTCTTCTCGTCACTCGCCGGCTCGTCCATAACGACTGCATCGCTTGCCGGGAAATACCAAGGCAGGGGAGAGGGCGCCGATGCCATGAGCCGCCGATCTACGCGGCAGAGCTGTACCGGTTGCCCTGGCTGCGGCGTCTCCGAGCCCGGCAGCAGCACCACCGATTCCGAATGCACTTCCGCGGGAGCGTCATCGGGCAGCGCGAACAGATCCTCCACCGTGGCTTCGAGGGCGCGCGCCAGCCGCAGCGCCACCGCCGTATTCGGCACGTAGCTCCCGGCCTCCATCGCATAAATCGTTTGCCGGCTCACTCCCGCCAGCTTGGCGAGATGCGCTGCCGAGAAGCCGCGCTTCTCTCGCAGTTCCGTCAATCTGTTCTCTACCTGCGCAATGCCCTTGGTCTTCATGAGCCGATCTTCATGACTTCATCACAGCGGTTCCAGAAGCTGCCGCAATCCGGCGTCGAACGGAGCGGCGCGGATCGCATCCCAGCTGCCTTGCTGCACCACCCGGCCCCCGTCGATCACCGCAACGCACGAGCACAGCAGCTCCAAAATCTCCGACTGGTGGTCAACCACGATCATGCTGAAGCCGATCTCGCGTTTCCAATCAAGCAGCCCGCCAATCAGCTCGCGCACGAGCTGACGGTCGAGCCCTCCGAACGGCTCATCGAGCAGCACCAACGGAGGGCGGCGCGCCAGCATGCGGCCTACCGCCACCCGCCGTGCCTGCCCGCCCGAAATCCGCGATGCCGGGGCGTCCCAGACATCCGAAAGCCCTAAACTCTCGCGCAGATGTTCGAGCCACGCTGTCTCGTCTCCATTGCGTCTCCCCGGTCCGAGCCCGAAGGAGATATTCTCTTTTACCTTCAGATGCGGAAACAGGTGCGGTTCCTGGGTCAGGTAACCGACGGGCCGCTGGTTGAGCGCGAGGGCAGGCGGAAAGAACTGCCGGCCCTCCAGGTGCACGAAACCCTCGTCGGGCTGCTCGATCCCCGCAATGCACGACAGAATCGTGCTCTTACCCGATCCCGACCGGCCGAACAGCGCCAGGCAGCCGCGCGGCTGCATCTCGAGGCGGACGTCCACCGTGAAATCCCGCCGCCGCTTCACGATGCGCGCTTCAAACATGCGTCCGCCGCTGCGCCAGTAAATGAATCACCCATGGCAGCGGCAATGCAGTCACTAGAAAGATGACCAGCAGAGGCATCACCGCCGGGAGTCCGAAGCTCTGCAGATTCACCCAAAGCTGCACGGGCATCCCCGATGGATGATACGCCGTTACCACCACCGCGCCGAACTCCCCCAGCGCGCGCACCCAGGCGATGCTGAGGGCCACCGCGAGGCCGAGCCGGGCCAGCGGAAAGGTAATGCGCCAGAACACCGTCCACGCGCTCTGGCCCAGCAGCGCGGCATGCTTCTCCAGCATCGCGGGGACTGCGTCGAACGCGGCCACGGCGCCCAGTACGTAATATCCGATGCCCACGTACACCTGCGTGAGCACGAAGGCGAATGCGCTGTTGCTGACCCTCACGCCGAACTGCTCCAGAAGGCGCCCCGCCGCCCCGGTCGGCCCAAATGCCAGCGATAGCAGGATTCCAATCGCCAACGGGGGCAGCAGAATCGAGATCAGCAGGATGCCCTGCCACCAGAGCCGCTCCCGCGTGCCCGATCGCGCGATGTACAGCGAAACCGGCGTTCCGAGGGCCAGCACAATAGCCATCGCCAGGCCGGTCAGAAGCAGGGAAACGCGG
>CAYMHP010000111.1:0-2417 GCA_964390225.1 uncultured Solibacteraceae bacterium | reverse complement strand
GAAACGCGGATCGAGTCGAGCGTGGGCGCGGCCACGTCCGGATCCCAGCGCCACGGCCCAACCCCCGCCAGCACGCCGCTGAGGGGATACAGCAGCGCCAGCGCGAACGCTGCGACGGCAAAACGGAAAATCCACCGGGAGCGCATGATTCAGGCAGTGAGCGGCCCAGCTCCACCGGCGCCGTCGTAACCTGCGCGCCGCAAGATCTGTTGTCCCGAGGATCCAGCCAGCCACTCCACGAACCGGCGGCCCTCCGCGGAATGCGCGGCGCCCTTCAAAATCGCGGCGTAATAGATTAACGGCTCGGGACGGAACGTCTTTCCGTTCAGGTTGAGAAGCGCTTGACGATACTCCGCCATGTGCCGGCTGCTGCCCAGATTGATTTCGTCCGGCAACGCGATCCAAGGCAGCCCGAACGCCGCGGGTTGAATTTTGTATGCGGATGCGGCGTCGAGCTCGCCGCTTTCCAGTCGTGCGGGAATCGACGGCTCCGTAAAAATCTGCTCCGGGTTCATGTCCGGGCCTAAAATCCTGCGCGCCAGATCCGGTTGCCTGTAGAAATGCGCCGCCAACTGCATCACGAAGATAATATTCCGCCCCTGCGGATCGGTAACCGGATCCGTCCGTCCGAAGCGCACCCCCGGTACCTCCAGCACGCGCCACCACGGCTCCGAGCTCTTCAGCCCCGCCCCTGAGGGCTGGGGTTGTCCCGCCGCTGCCCCGAACTTCTCCGCAAACTTGCTGCGCCGGCTGTACGCGATCACCATTTCGGTCCGCGCCACCGGTTCGGCCCGCACCGCCTTGCCGGCCTTCAACACGATCTCCATCGGTCCCGGAGTCACCGAGATGAACACATCCGGCCGGATGCTGCCCGCCACAATCAACTGCGCCAGTCCGCTGGCGCCCTGCGCGCGGCCTTCCAGCTGCAGCCCCAGTTCCGTCGAAGCTGCCCGTTTGATGCGGCCTTCCATCGCCGAAGTCATCGAGCCCGCGTACGCGACCTCCAAAGCCGTCACGCTGCGCAACCGTCCCACGCAAGCGGCCTGCAGGAATGTGCGGCGACGAATCAGGGAAGACATCGACGGTTACCAGTTTCTCACGACAGTGTCGTGTATGGGGAACAACCCTGTTGCCCGTCTGTCTCGTTTAAAGTACACTGAAACTCTTAATTGACATGCGGACCTGGATCGCCCTCCTCCTTTGCGTATCTCCTTGCCTCGCCCAGGCCGGCCGCGCGGAGCTGTTCGGCACGATCGTCGATGCGACGGGGCTGGCGGTTTCCAAGGCCAAGGTGGAGGCGCAGGAAGTCGACACCGGCGCCCGGTTCACCGCGCTTTCCAGCGACAGCGGCGCGTATCATTTCGTGGGGCTGCCCTCTGGCGAGTACCTGCTAACCGTCGAACAGCCGGGCTTCCGCACATATCGGCGGGCCGGCATCCGTCTGCGCCTGGGCGATCGCATCCCCGTCGACGTCCAACTGCAGGTAGGGCCCGCGGCGCAATCCATAAACGTGAGTGCCGCGGCGCCCCTGCTGCAGACCGCGAGCGGCGAGGTCGGCGAAAACGTGGACCAAGCCAAGGTCGAAGCGCTCCCGCTGGATGGCCGCAATTTCATCCCGCTGATCGCGCTTTCTCCCGGCGTTGCCTTGCCCGGCGGCGGTTCCCTGCTGCCCCGCATCAACGGCAGCCGTCCGCGCACGAATGAATACATTTACGACGGCATCAGCGTCCTGCAACCCGAACCGGGCCAGGTAGCCTGGTATCCGATCATCGATGGCATCGAGGAGTTCAAGGTCAATATCAACTCCTACTCGCCCGAGTATGGCCGCTCCAACGGTGGAACCGTTATGCTGCTGGGCAAATCCGGGGGCAACGAGTTTCACGGCACCCTGTTCGAGTTCCTTCGCAATGAGGCGCTGAACGCACGCAACTACTTCGCCCGGGGCGGCGCCAGGCCGGAGTTTCGCAGGAACCAGTATGGCTTCGCCGGGGGCGGTCCCATCCAGAAGAACAAGATATTCTTCTTCGCCGATTGGCAAGGCACGCGGCTGCGCACGGGCATCACGCGCTTCAGCACTGTGCCGACTCTGGCGCAACGCGCGGGGGTGTTCTCCACCCCGATCTTTGATCCGGCCACCTCGCCGCGCCAACAGTTCCCAGGCAATGCGATACCGCTGAACCGCGTCGACCCGATCGCGCAGGAGGTGCTCGCGCATTACCCCTTGCCGAATCTGCCGGGTGCCGCCAATAACTATGTGCGCACCTCCGTGGAGCCCGACGACCAGGATCAGTTCGATGTTCGCGTCGATCGCTACTTCGGCGAGAGGCATCGTGTGTTCGCCCGCTACACGTATCTCCGCGACGACGACACCCCGGTGAGCCCGCTTCCGGACGGTAGCGGATTGCTGACCTCCGGGG
>CAYMHP010000110.1:0-16213 GCA_964390225.1 uncultured Solibacteraceae bacterium | reverse complement strand
TTGCTGCACACCGGTTGGTCATCTTGGTGACATCGCCGGCTGCGGGGTCGTTGAGAGACCGCTTTCCCAGATATTCGGCAACGTTGCGGCGCTCCCGGCTGGTCATGCCCGCCGCGGCATCCTTCATCTTGCCGTGCATCAGGCTCTCGAAAATAACTTCCGTGGACAGCGCGTTGAGTGTGGCAATGGGCGCCGCTCCACCCTGAGCCGAGTGGCAATTCGCGCAATTCCGCTCGAACAACGCCTGCCCCGGTGGCTGCCGCTGGGCCAGACCGCGGCCGGCGAACAGCGTCGCTCCGAGGAGCAATCCGATGGAGGCATTCAGGTACAAGTCTTGCGGTCGCACGATGATCCCTCGCAGTATCTTAATCGAAACCGGGGAGGGTTCGCCCGGCGGGGGCGTGGTGAAGGGCTTGTGAGCTCAGGAGGAGGTGCTGAACGGGCGAGGGCAGGCTCAAGCCTGCCCCACCTTAGTACCGCTCAAAACTGGTTTGGAGAAGCTTATTAAGTCTTGGGCTTGTTATCATCAAGCCGGCTGATTGAGTGGTCCAAGCGATCGATGTAATCGGTTACCCGCTGCTTCGATATTTTCCACCAGTCATCCGGCGAGGCTTTGCGCAGCTCGGCGATGTCATTGTCCACTTTCTTCACGCGCGCAAGGGTGTCGTCCCGCTCTGTTTTGTCGGTGCCCTTCGCCTTCACTGCTTCGAGCCGCTCCTTCATCGCATCGACCCTGGGCTGAAGCTGGTTCAGGAAACGGTCGCGCCGGGCGGCGAACGCTGTTCCAGTCTCCTCCGCCGGTTTGGGATTCGCGGCCCTGGTGGAGGGTTTCGGTTTTCCGGTGAAGTGTTGCACATCGCGCTCCAACTCGGCGGTGGTTCGCTCCAAAACGCCCTCTTCCCGCTCCCACCAGTTTTCGGGGGTGGTGGTTCTCAAATCGGCTACCGCCATGCGCGCATTCTGGATGTCCTGCTTCACCTCAGCCCTCATGGCTGCGGTCGCGGTTGCACGCTCCTGCGCCAGTTTCTGTTCCTTCCCGGCCCATTTCTGGTCCAAGTCGTCGAGCCGTTTTTCAAGCCGATTCACGTCTTCGTCGCGATCGCGCTGCGCATCGGTAGCGGCTACTCTATTGGCTTCACCCGTTCGCGCCGCGTCGTTACCCGGCTTTCGATTGCAGGCCGTAATGCAAACGGACGCGATCAGCATCGCAGCCGTCGTCCACTTGGAATAAGACATGTCCCCTCCTTCACAGATACTCGTCAGAGGAGTATCTCTGCAGTCAGCTGTGCAAAAGCCGGCCCAAACCGGCGAGCGGGCAGCGGGGACAGATGGTGTTATGTGATTATTCGCAGGCTTCGGTGATGCAGATGGATTCCAGGGTACGGCCCACAGGCGGAGCTGGGAGGCCGGCGGCGGTCATCAGTTTCCGTAAGAGCAATCCGGCTTCGGGGTGAGGGATCGCCGACTGTACGCCTACGCGGACCAGGCCATCGGCGTAATCTACCGGCTCCCACGTATGGACCGCGAGCTTGCCGCCGCGGTTATCGGTGTTGCCATAGTCGCGGACGTCCAGCTTTGCGCCGTGATCCGCCAGAACCTGGATCACGTCGGTACGGCCCTTGTGCGCGGCGCCGTGCATAGCGGTGCGCCCGGTGTCGGCTTGCGCATTCACGTCCAGCCCCAAGCCAATCAGCATTTTGACCGCCTCAAGCGTGGCTTCGGGCGACCATTCGTAAGTGATCCCTTCCACCCAGCCGATTCCCGCGGCTACCTGCAAAGGGGTCACATGTAGAACCGTGTCGATCTTGGGGTCGGCGCCGTGCGCCAGCAGGAGTTTCATCAAGACCAGGTCGCCGGATTGGGAAGCGCGCAGGAATGCCGTGGCGCCGTTTTCATCGAGCCATTGGTTCGTGAATACGGTCCTCGTCTCGGTGCTGTCCTTCATGCGGGCATTTACATCGGCTCCCTTTTCGAGGAGCAGCTTGATGAAATCCAGATGATCCATATCGCCCTTGCGGACGGGATAATCGCCGGATTCGATGTTGCGGTTGTCTGTGGCGAGATAGAGTGGCGTCCACCCGCCCTTGTTCGCAAGATTCACGTCCGCGCCGCGGTCGATGAGATACGCGCCGAGCTTGTAATAGCGATTCTGAGTTGCGACGAGCAGCGGGCTCCAGCCGTAGCCGGTGACCTGGTTGACGTCGGCCCCCGCGTCGAGAAGGGCTTTGACGGACTCGAGGTCGTTTGCGCGAACTGCATAGACCAGCGGCGTCAGAGCGCCGCCATCTTTCGGGGCGGGGCGGCCCCGGAAGCCAAACGCGGCTACGGCGGCATCATCGTTGACATCGAAGCCTTGATCGCCAGCTGCGGCACCACCGCGACCGCCTCGCGCGCCACCTCGCCGGGAACCACCTCGGGAACCGCCGGCTGCTCCATTGCCGGCTCCCCCTGGTCCGCCAATACCGTTATCGTCGCCCCGAAGGTTGCTCAGGTCGCGCAAGTCCAGCGCTTTTCCAGCCGCAAGCGCCGCACCCTGGGCGGCGACGGCTTTGCGCGGATCGTTCGACTTTCCGAGGGCCGGGCCCCTGCCGCGCTCAGCCATGTCGGAGCGGGCTTTGAAGTCGGCGCCACCTTGTATCAGGAGCCGGATAGCGGGCGCGTGACCCTCGTCCGCGGCCCACATGAGAGGGGTGGTTCCGCGCAGAGTCTCCTTCACGTTCACCTGAGCGCCATGGTCGAGCAGAACCCGGATCGCATCGACATTGCCGGTGCGCGCCGCTGCCATGAGCGGCGTCCTACCGAGAGGGAGATGCTCGTTGGCATCGGCTCCGGCCTGGATCAGTGCACCAATGATCGCTGCATCTCCGTTGATGCTCGCCAGCCACAACGGCGTGGAGCCCTCGCGGTTCGCTGCCTTAGGATTCGCTCCGGCATGCAGCAGCAGGTCGACCATCTCCTTGTCGGAACGGTAGACCGCCCAGTGCAGCGCCGTCGCACCGTCGGGCTGGATCGCATTTACATCCGCATGGTGCGCGATGAGGTTCCGCGCCGCCGGCGTATCGCCGCGCATCAGCGCGTCGGCCACTTCAGCGGGACCAGCGGAAAAGCTGACGATGGGCAGCAACAGAAGCACAAGACTGCTTGCGCCAAGACGTGTCATATGCCTACAGATTCTCCAGACGGCCGGTGCTGTCGCCGATCTTATCCTGGTGAATGTCGTACATATCGAGCAAGGTCAGTAGCAGATTTCCAGTGGGCACCTGCTTCGTCGGATAGGCGATATGACGGCCACCCTTCAGCTTGCCGTTTAATCCACCGACCAGAACGTGCGGCACATCGTAGTGAACATGCTGGTTGGAGTTGCCCATATTCGAGCCGTAGAGGACCAGAGAGTGATCGAGCAGAGTGCCGTCGCCGTCCTGGGTCTTGGCGAGGTTGGCAATGAGATGCGCCAGCATCTTCACGTGATACTGATTGATCTTGGAGAGCTCGGCTATGCGCCGCGGATCTTCGCCGTGGTGTGAGGCGCCGTGGAATCCGGCGGTGGGCGCTTCGCTTTCCGGGTAAGTCCGGCCGGTGAGGTCGCGCGCAAAGAGCAGCGTGCCGACGCGAGTGATGTCCGCCTGGAACGCCAGCGCCAGCAGATCGAATTGCAGCTTGATATGTTCGTCGAACGTCTGGGGCACTCCGATCGGGACGGACATGTCGGTAGGCGCCACGGTGGAAGCCTTCATGGCGATATCGAGGCGCCGCTCGATCTCGCGGACGTTCTCTGTATAGTTATCGAGCCGCGCACGATCGGACGGGCTCGATTCATTGCGGAGGCGCGAGAGGCTGCCGGTGAGCGAGTCGAGAATACTGCTGTCCCGCTTTCTTCGTTTTGCACGCAGTTCGGCCGTGCTGCCGTCTCCGAACATGCGCTCGAAGACGACCTGTGGATTAAGTTCCATCGGCAGCGAATCGGTTGGAGAGGACCAGGAGATGGTGTTCGTGTAGGTGCAACTGTATCCCTCTCCGCAACTGCTGGAGTTCGCCCCGGGATCCTCGACGGCAAGCTGCATGGACGGCATCAGGTTGTCGCGGCCGATCTTCTGGGCAATCATCTGATCGATCGTGGTTCCGGCATACACGTCGGATCCGGCCGTTTTCTTCGGCTTATTCGCGCACAGGAATGCGGCTGCGACCCAATGGTCGGCGCCGGTCGCGCCCGGAGGTGGCTCGGCGGAGCGGGAATGCAGACCGCTCAGAATCACCGTGTGATCGCGAAACGGTTCGAGCGGCTTCCAGTTGAAGGGAAGGACGGCATCGAGAGGGCCCTCTTTCTCGGGAACCCAATAGCCGGGAGCCATGCCATGCGGCACAAAGCAGCCGACGAAGCGGGGCTTCGGGTTGGCGGCGGTCTGCGCCAACGCGGTCCCGGCGGGAATCATTGCATCGAGCAGCGGCAACGCGAGCGTCGCGCCCGCGCCACGAAGCACCGTCCGGCGCGACAGATGTCTTTTGGTGAGAAAATTCACGACGATCTTCCCTCTCAATTCTTGATGTCTTCACCGGCTGGCTTCCGGGCGGCACGCTCGGTGTTATCGTCCACTTTCATGTTCATCTGGAACGCGGGACTCTTCACGATACCCAGGATCAACGAAGAAAACCTGTAATTGCTTGCCGCGGCATCGCGCACGATGGACCGCAGCATGGGCATATCCTGATACTCCACGCCGCGCCCCAGGGCGTAGGTGAGCAGTTTCTCGGTGACCACGCGCACGAATTGATCGGAACGGCTCACCACCCACTGGCGCAGGCTTCCGACGCCGTCGACCTTGGTGCCGTCTACCAGGACACCGCTTGCATCGATGGGACTCTCGCCATCCTGAGTGCGCCATGTGCCCACGGCGTCGAAGTTTTCGAGCGCGAGACCCATCGGCTCGAAGATCTTGTGACAGGATGCGCACACTGCATTGGCGCGGTGCGCCTCCATGGTCTGTCGCATCGTCGGAATCTTGGCGTTACCGGTGGAGTCCACGGGAACGTCCTTGATCGCCGGTACATTGGGCGGCGGGTCCGGCGGGCTTACGCCCACGAACGTTTGCAGGAACCATTTTCCTCGCGCCACGGGAGAAGTGCGGGCTGCGTTCGAGGTTACAGTCAGGAGCGCCCCTTTGCCGAGCAAGCCTCGCCGCATGTCTAGGTCCGCAGGCAGCGTTACGCGGCGGAACTGGGGGCCGTAGATGTTGGGGATTCCGTACTGCTTGGCCAGGCGCTCATTGACGAAGGTGTAGTCGGCCGTCAGGAGATCGAGAACGCTGCGATCCTCCCGGGCGATACTACCGAAGAAGAGTTCGATCTCGCGCTGGTAGGCGGCGCGCAGATTGTCATCGAAATCGGGGAAGAGGTTGGCGACCGGCTCGCTGGTTTTGAGCGATCGTACACTCAGCCACTGCCCGGTGAAATTGCCGATCAGAGCGTCGGCTTTCGGATCGGCCAACATGCGCCGCACTTGCTTCTCCAGTACGGCCGGATCTTTGAGCTTTCCCTGTACCGCGACGTCGAGCAGTTCGTCGTCAGGCACGCTGCTCCAAAGGAAGAACGACAGGCGGGAAGCCAGCGCCACATCGCCGATTCGATAGGTTTTGCCAGCGTGCAAACCGGCCGGCTCGGGTTCGAGGCGATATACGAATTCCGGGTCGGCGAGCACCCGCTGAACCACGGCCTCGATCCCGTCATCGAAGCTTCCGCCGTCGCCTCTTGCCGACTGATAAAACTCCATCAACGCAGCCACGTCCGAGGAGGTCGACGGGCGCCGATAGGCATGTTTTACGAGGTTGGCGGCAATCGCGCGCGCGCAAGACGCCTCCTCTTTCGGAGCGTTCGGGCGGCAGACAAAAATCTTCTTCCGCGCAGCGGTGTCAGTGGCGCCCGCAGGGCTGTAGGGGCCCTCAATCCAGACTTGGCCGACGTGGGGATAGAAGAGAAACCCGGGGATCGAGCCCGGCGTGTTCATGGTTCGCTGAAACGGCCGGTTCAACTCGCTGCCCGGCACGTCATTGGTGGCGAGGAAGGTCACGCCGACGGTGTGCAGGCCTGCCCTAATCTTGATGCGCTCGGTCGATTTGCCGTTACCGGTCGTGTTCGCGATTTCCTTATCCCAATCGAAGAGACGCACGCGCTCGCCGTCGACGGTGACCTCGAGTTGCTCTCCCTTGACGCCGCCGAGGACAGCCTGAAAATAGCCGGTGACGCCTTTGACCTTGAATGTATATTCGCCGTCGGCGGGGAACGGGTATTTGATAAGGATGCCGCCCCGGGTTCCGAACGGGAGTCCCTCGATGTGGTAGTTCTGCGCGGTGTCGGCGGGCACTTCGAAAACGGCCTGCGTCGGCGTGGAAACATCGCCCATAGCAAGCCGGCTGATTTTGCCCGCGGCCGAGAGATACGCTTCCATCAGGGCCGGAGAAAGCGTGAGCGCTCCGGCGATATTGTCAAAGCCGTGCGTCGAATCGTCCGAGGGTAGGAATTTGGCGGCGTCTACCTGGACGCCCAGCACGTCACGGATGGCATTCGTGTATTCGGTGCGGTTGAGCCGGTGGAGCCCGGGAGGAGGTAGATAAGTCACCGCGCTGCGATCCAGTTCGTTCTCCATCGAAACAATCAGCGCATCGAGGACCGCCGCATCGGGCCGCGGCATTCCCGTCGGAGGCATCATTCCGGCGCGGAGTTTGCGGATGACCTTCTCCCCGACTTCGGCATGGCTTCCGAGGTGCGCGAGATCGAGTTGGTCGAGCAGGAGGTTGGCGGTCTTGAGCTTGGCGTTGTGGCAGCCGACACAATAACGATCGAGGACTGCACGCTGCCCCGCAACATCGGCGACTGGTGGACGAGTTGCCGAGCTCACAGCCGGCTTTGGCTCCGGTGCGGTCTCAGCAGACCAGCCAGGGGCAAGAACCCCCGGGACACAGGTCAGACAGGCAATTGCGAGTACCGTCTTCACGATTCCTCCGCCGGCAGCTTAAGATTTAAATCCCCGCCCGTACCCCGTGTTCGTCCGCCGATCATATCACCCTAAAGACCATTGCGCCAACGGGATGGTTACAGGGGTATCCACTCGTTTGCATGCCAGCTCTCGAAGGTGGTGGTGGAGCGCCGTGCCGGGCGACGCTCCAGGTTGTACGGTTAAAACTGGAACCGTGCGACGATCTGGCCCTGCCTCGGCGCGGAGAAGACCGACGTGGTGTTGATCATGCCGAAGCCGGCCGTGGTTTGACCCGTGACTTTGTTTGTGGTTTGTTGCGCTTGAGGATTCGTGAAAGCCGGGTTGTTCATCTCCGTCCGGTTGAGGAAATTCGTGAACTCGGCCCGGATATTGAGCGTGACGCGTTCGCGTATGCGGAACAGCCTGCCGAGCGCGATATTCTCGGTCGGCCGGCGCTGCTGGCGGTAGTCGTTGTAGTAAATGGCGCTGCCAAACTGGCCGGGAGCGGGGTTTGTCCAGGCTGCCGGGTTCAAGACAAACGTCTTGTTCGGATCGAAGCAGTGGCAATTCAGATCCTGCGTATATAAGGGGACGCCTGGAACGCGGATCTGATACGTGCTCTGAAACGTGACAGCGCTCAGAAGAGGGTTGGCATTGGCCGCCGGCGGTGCGAACGGCATTCCACTGCCATACTGCAGGAAAGTGCCGATCGTCCAGTCGCTCACCGCCGCCGCCAAAACTTTATTGCCGCCCCACTTGGGTAGGGTGTAGTTCAGAGCGAGGGTGCTGATGAACGGACGTGAAAACGGCGAAATGCTCTTGGCATTGCGGCGGTTCTGCACGTCGATGTTGACCAGGCTGAAATCGTCGAGTTCCTTGGCCCAGGTAAACGCATAGGTGAAATCCAAACCCCGCGAGAAGCGCTTGGTGACCTTGGCCTGGAGCGAATCGTACCAGCTATTCCCCACAGGCGCCCACAACGGCTGCAGCCCGGAGGCGAATTGCGGGAATGGCCGCAACGACTGGGCCACCGTGGCAGTGACCGGGAAACCGGGATAGGGCACCTGATTCTGGAATCGGCCGGCTGCGGGAGAGTTCAGCGGTGCCGCCAGAATCGCCACGTCGGCCGGGTTACTCAAGCTAAGACCGAATGCGCTCAGCCGTTGCGGGCTCAGGTAATTGTAATTGAGCAAATTGCGCGAGTCCGAGCCCTGGCCGCCGCCCCAGAGCCACACGCCGCGATTGGCGACATAGGCGGTCTCGACCACGAGGTTCTGGAAGATCTCCCGCTGCAGCCCGATGCTCCACTGGAACATGCGGCCCGGGCGGCCGGCGTTCTGGTCGATAACGTAAGGAGGACCACCGCCCACCGCGACGTTAATCGGATAGTAGCCGGGATTGAAGTTGGGCCATGCGATTTGCGAAAGAGTCAAAGGCACGCCGCCCGCCAGATTCATGATCGGGAGGCCTGGGGTTGCATTCGGGCCGATGGGGTTGCTGGCAGACGCCGCGCCACCACTCAAATTGTATTGGGGAGTGCCGGTGTACACGACGCCGAAGCCGGCGCGCAGCACGGTTTTGGGAGCCAGTTGGTAGGCCACGCCCAGGCGCGGTCCAAAGCCGAACGGATAGTTATGGGCGAAGCTGCAATGGCAGGTTGCTTCGTACTGAACTGCGCCGAGGTGGCCTCCCGCGCTCGGGTTGGGCGCGGTCGGGTCGAAGTTCGGAGTGCGTCCGTATTGTTCCTTCAGATAAGTCGAGTAATCGTAGCGCAGCCCGATGTCGAGCGTGAGTTTGCGGGTGACTTTCCAGCTATCTTGCGCGTAAAAACCAAGCTGATGCTTGCCCACCCGGCCCTCCGAAGGAGGCTTGGCGTTGGCGGTGTCCGTCAGGCCGAGCAGAAAGCTGGCATAGGGAAAGCCAATTTGGTTGCCGGCGAGTGTGGCGACGCTGCAGCTCGTAAAGGCCGACGCACAAACCGACGTCGATTGCGAAGTGGAAACGAGGTATGGAAGCGCCGTTTCGGCGCCGCTAAATCCATAAGTCCCGTTGAGAGCGCCGCCGTTGATGTTGTAGTCGCCTTGATTGCGTAGCTCGCCGCCAAATTTAAAGGTGTGATTGCCCTTCACCCAGGTGAGGCTCGCGATCGAGCCGAATTGTTGGAAGACGTCCGAGACGGGACTTGCCGTCGAAGCGATGTTGGCCATTCCGCCCTGGCCCGAGCAGGTGAACGACGTGCCCAACGGCACAAGCTGGCACAAGCCCTGGATCACCGGGAAAGTTGCCGGCCGCGTGAATGGGCCGGTGAGCCCCAGTTGGGCGGGAGCATCGTAATCGGGCGTCAATGACGGGCGGCCGAGCCATGTCTGCGACCAGCCCGCGCCCAGATGCAACAAGACCGTCGGCGTCATCGTGCGGTCATAGTTCAGCCGCTCGTTGTGAGCATGAATGTCGGTGCCGATCGCCTGCGAAATGGGTTCGGGCAGCCCTTCCGCTCCGGAGCACAGCCAACAGAACGTGCCGGTGTGGTTCCAGAAGAACGACAGTTTGTTTTTGGACCCGATGAGCTGATCGACCTTCAGTGAGGGCGTGTCTGTAGTCCTCTGGCTCTTGTAGGTGGCTTGGTAGTTATTCAGGAGCAACCCAGGATTCGTCGGCAGGGGGATGAGATTCTGGATTTTCAGCGCTACCCGATCGAAGCTCCGTGCCGGGATGGTGTTGTCCGGAAACGGATCGGTAATCACCTGCCCGCCGACTGTTCGCCGGGAGGCCGGATCGTAAATCTCGTTCGCGAAGATTGGGCGATTCAGCGGGTCGGTGCCAAGCACCCTGCCGGTCAACTCAGCGGCGCTGAAATCGCCAGATCGAAAGGCCGCGGTCGGAACAGTTGTAGCGGTTGGCAGCACGGTCTGATTCAGCCGGAATTGTTCCCAGTTGAAAAAGAAGAACGTCTTATCGTGCCCGTTATAGATTTTCGGAATCCAGACCGGACCACCGATGGTGAACCCATAGTCATTGCGCCTCTGCTGGTTGCGAACCAGGTGGCCGTGGCCCGAATCCGTGAAGGGCTGGCCGGCATTCAAATCCTCATTCACCAGGTACTCGTAGGCGCTCCCGTGGAATTGGTTGGTGCCCGACTTCATGGTGACATTCATGATGGCGTTGCCGGCCTGACCGTATTCCGCCGCGTAGTTACTGGTTTGGATCGCCCATTCCTGCACCGAATCGACGCCTGGCTGGTTCTGCTGGGTGGCGCCCTGGCCGAGGCTGTTGGTCGCGTCCATGCCCTCGATGAGCACCGCCTCGGAATTATTCACGCCGCCGTTGATGCGCACCGTGGGTCCCACCACGCCCAATACCAGCGACGAGCCGGGAATGAGCGCGGCCACCGTGTAAGGATTGCGAATGCCGGAGCTGCCCGCGGCCGTTCCGGTCTGCAGAATCGGCAGGCTATCCATGCGCTCGGTGGGAACGACGTGGCTCAATTCGCCGCTCTCGGTTTTTAGCAACGGAGCATCGGCCTGAACCGTAACTGATTCCGAGGCTTGGCCCACCTCGAGGGCCACGTCGATGCGCACCGTTTGCGCGGCTTGCACCGTCAAGCCTTGCCTCACATACCGTTTGAAACCGGGGACCGTCACCGACAGCTCGTAGCTTCCCGCCGGCAGTTCGGCCAGAGTGTAATTGCCGGTGCTCGTGGACGCGACTTGGGTTAGAGCCCCGGTCTGTGAATTTCTGGCCTCGACCATCGCGGCGGCGACCACCGCGCCGGCCGGATCCGAAATCGTTCCCGTGATCGTTCCACGGTCACTCTGAGCGAATGCAAAGGGAATGAACGTCAAAAAACAAATCGGCACCACCAGGCGCATAGTGACAACTCCTCTTCTTGAATGAATGGAGACCGCTAGCCCCGAATGCGCTGAAGTGTATGCCTCGCGCTCGACTGTGTCAAGCAAAAACACGCAGCAAAAACACGAAAATCAAAAATATTGACAGGAATGATTCGGCTCTTTTTGACAGGTGCAAACGCGGGTGATATGATTGCGCCCAAAGTCGCTCACGGGGATTCGTACAACTGGGCAACATGGTTTTGCCCGCCTGTTTGGAGGATCTGATGAACGTGAATCCGATTTTTGTTGCAGCCGGCCTCGGCTTACTCATCTCCGTGAGTCCGGCGCTGGCTCATCACTCGTTTGCCGCCGAGTACGACGCCAATAAGCCGGTCAAAGTCACGGGCGTGGTCACAAAAATGGAATGGATGAACCCGCATGCCCGTTTCTATGTCGATGTCAAAGATTCCGAGGGCAAGGTAACCAACTGGAACTTTGAGCTCGGAGCCATTCCCGTCTTGCTGAAGCAGGGCTGGAGAAAAGATTCTTTGAAGGTTGGCGATCAGGTTACGGTCGAGGGTTCACGCGCAAAAGACGGTTCCAACAATGCAAATGCTCGGGCGGTGGTTCTCTCGGATGGCCGTCGAGTGTTCGCAGGGTCTTCGGGCGGCGATGCCCCGCCAAACCCGCCGACTCAGTAGATTGGGCCAATCGCGACAGACCAGGAGAACAGCCGTGCGCAAAAAGGCAGCGTGGTTCGCGGTTGCATCGCTTGCGTTGGGAGTTGCATTTGGCCAGGAGCAAGCGCCCGCCCCGGGAAACGCTCCGGCGCGAGCGAGGGCGCGCCCACAGCGCAAGGGCCCACCTGGACCGCTTCCGCGCCTTTCCGACGGCCACCCGGACCTTACCGGGATCTGGAACGGATTTGCCGGCAGCGGCCAGCCCGGACCGAATATGCTCCCGTGGGCGGCCAAGGTCGTTGAGGAGCGGCGGGCCAAAAACGGCGCAGAGGACTACGAAGCGCGGTGCCTGCCCGGGGGGCCTCCCCGCGCGGCGCCGTATCACACCGCCCTGTTTGCCACTCCCAAACTCGTGCTGATGCTCTTTGAAGGCAACACGCACATGTACCGCCAGTTCTTCGTAGACGGCAGCAGCCACCCGAAAGATCTCAAGCCGACTTTCTATGGCGATTCCCGGGCGCACTGGGACGGGGATACTCTGGTTGTCGACACGGTGAGCCTCTTCGAGAAATCGTGGTTCGATTTTCCGGGCACCCCGCACACCAAGGACATGCACGTCATCGAGACGTTCCACAGGATCGATTACGGCAACATGGAAATGGACGTGACGATCGAGGATCCCGGCGTCTTCACTCAGCCGTGGACGTTTCATCGCACCACCACGCTCGAGCCCAGCTTCGAGATGACTGAGTACGTTTGCAATGAGAACAATCAGGACCCGGGGCACCTGGACGCCGCCTACAAACTCGATCCGGCCGGGGCCAAGCGGCGGGCCGAAGGTGTGCCGCCGCCGCAGCCGCGCAAGGCGCCGGCGCCTCCACGCGGACAGATGCCGCGGGCCGAAGATGGCAAAGTCGATCTTTCCGGCGTCTGGGTTCCTACCAGCACGAAGTTGCCTGGCGAGCCTTCTTATACACCGGAGTTCAAAAAGATATACGAGGAGCGCAAGGCGAATCGCGGGAAAGATGACCCGGAGCGTTTCTGCCTGCCGAATGGCGCGGTGCGGATCAACCCGCTACCGTATAAAATCGTTCAGCGGTCGAACCAGATTGTCCTGCTGTGGGAGGGAAACACGCACAGCTACAGGCGATTCTTCCTGGACGGCCGCGCTCACAACCTCGAGCTGGAGCCGGAAAGCTGGACCGGGCAATCGATCGGCCGCTGGGAAAACGACACGCTAGTGGTGGATACCATTGGATTCAACGATAAGACGTGGCTGGATTCCACCGGCAAGCCGCACAGCCCCGAGATGCACCTCGTCGAGCGATACACGCGTCCCGACCTCGGGCATCTGAATGTCGAATTGACCATCGAGGATCCGAAGGCTTTGACCGCGCCGTACAAGTTCACCCGCACGTTCACTCTGGCTCCTAGCTGGGAGCTTCAGGAGTATGTCTGTCAGGCGGTTCTGGACGGCATTTATTGAATCGTCCTATCGCACTCTGGGGGCGTGTTGAAAAATCAATTCCAGCCGCCGATAAACACCGATGAGCGAAGATAACCACTTCGTTCTCAATTGGCGTTTATCTGGGTTCCTCGGCGGCTTATCGCGTTTTTGGTTTGTTTGAACAAACTCCCAGTAGGTGAAAAGTATTTTCTTGAAAGGAGATCTTATGTTGCGTAACGTAATGCAAATTTCGGTTTTGGTTGCAGGGGCCGGTTCGATTCAGCTTGGTTTCGCGCAGGCGCCGGCCGGAGGCCGTGGCGCGGCGCCATCCCCGGCGCCGCAGAAGATCATGCAGATTAAGCCGGACCTCTACATCGTTACGGGCGCGGGGGGCAACAGCACCGTGCGCGTGACTAAGGCCGGCATCATTCTGGTCGACACCAAAAACCTCGGCGACCAGTTCTACAACGAACTCGTTCAGCAAATCAAAACGGTCTCAGACCAGCCGGTAAAAGAGGTGATTATCACGCACGTTCACCAGGATCACAGCGGCAATACCGGCAAGTTCATTGAAGCGGGGGCGCGGGTGACCGCCAATGAAGGCGAGAAGGCGGAGGTTGCGACCTATACGAGTCCGGCCGGAAAGCCGGCGCCTCCCAGCGCTACTTACAAGGACAAGACTGTCGTGAAGCTTGGCGGCGCGAAAGCGGAGGTGTATCACTTCGGCAAAGCCCACACCGGCGGAGACTCGATCGTGTACTTTCCTGATCTGAAAGTCGTCTCCAGCGGCGATGTGATCGTTGGCGGGCAGCCCAACTTCGACTACCCGAATGGCGGCAGTCTGCTCGAAGCACAAAAAGTGCTCGCGCAGGTCGCGAAGTTGAAGTTCGACACCGTGGTGCCGGGCCACTCGGCTCCGAACGCAACCACCATGACGCGGCAGGATTTCGACACCTATCGGATGAAAGTCGACACGCTGGCCCAGCGCTTCGCCGAGGCGGCAAAAGCAGGAACACCCAAGAATGAAATTTTGGCAAAGGTAAAAACCGACGATCTGGGCTGGAACGTGAATACGCCGCAGTGGCAGGCGCCCGGCCGTCTCGACCCGCTCTACCAGGAGTTCGGTGGGACTAAGTAGTACGCGACCCACTGCTCCCAGGCGTTCTACTCTGGTGCGGTGGAAAAGAGGTTCCATTATGTCGATACTGCGGAATATTCAAATGCGGCAACGGATCCGGGCAGTAGCTGTTCTAGCAGTGCTCGGCATCTGCCTGGCCGCTGTACCGGCGCCAGGTGCGGAAAAGCGCGCCAAGGCTCCCAAATCCGTTCGCTGTTCATCTTCGATTGCGGGATCATTCACACGACCAACGTGGATGCGTATTCGCTGAAGAAGGAAGAAGTGGGCACAACGGAAATGGCGATTCCCTGCATTCTGGTGGCGCACCCGAAGGGGACGCTGATGTGGGACAACGGAGATATCCCCGACAGCGCGTTCCCGCCCGGCGGGGGTCCCGCGAAAGCCGGAGTCGTCACTCAGGACAAGCCGCTGCTTCCGCAACTCGCGGCAGTAGGATACACGCCGGCCGACATCACGTATCTTGCCATGTCGCACTATCACGGCGATCATGTGGCAAACGCCAATGCCTTCGCAGGTTCCACATGGCTGGTGCGCAAGGTGGAGCGCGACCGTATGTTCTCCGATGTGCCGATTCCCCGCTCGGACCCTGCCAACTATAGCCGGTTGAAAGACAGCAAGACGATTCTCATCGATCGAGACGAGTACGATGTGTTTGGAGACGGAACGGTCGTCATCAAGTCCACTCCCGGGCACACGCCCGGGCATCAGTCACTCTTTTTGAAATTGGCCAAGACCGGCCCCGTTGTGCTCAGCGGAGATCTTTACCATTACCCGGAAGAGCGCACGCTCAACCGCTTGCCGGTTGCCGAGTTCAACAAGGAGCAGACCGCGGCATCCCGTGCCGAGTTGGAAACATTCCTGAAGAAGACCGGCGCGCAGTTGTGGATTCAGCACGATTTCCTGGGTAACGCGAAACTCAAAAAGGCGCCGGCGTTTTACGAGTGACATCGCCGGCGTCCATTGTGATGGTTTGAGCCCGATGCGATCCTTTGGTGATGAACACGGCCGATGGACAAGGCTGCTCGGCTGCATCCTCCTTGCCGCGGTCGGGCCGATTCCCGCTTATGCTCAGCCCGGCGCGGTCCTCTACGACGGTGCGCGTCTGATCATTGGCGATGGCAGTGCGCCGATCGAGCGCGGCGCCTTTCTGGTCCGGAATGGGCGCATCGTGGCGATCGGACCCGAAGGTTCTCTGAACGCACCCTCGGGCGTGAACCGCGTCAGCCTGACCGGCAAAACCGTAATGCCGGCCCTGAACAACGTGCATGTCCACATCGGATACGAAGGGTATGTCAGTTGGGCCGTCCAGAACCATACCCCGGAAAATGTGCTCGACCACCTGGAGCGCGAGGCATTTTACGGCGTGGGCACGGCGATGACGATGGGCGACCAGCCGGTCGATTTTGCCATTCAGTTCCAGCGCGACCAGCGCGCCGGCAAATTCCCGCTCGCGGCGAGGTTCTTCTTCGCGGCGGGAATGGCGCCGCCCGGCGGCGGCCCGGACTCGCTGCTGATTCAAGGGACGACTCCGCTTCACGCCATCTTTGAAGTCTCGACACCGGAAGAAGCGGTTGCCGCTGTCCGGAAGATCGCGACCAGGAAAATTGGTCAGGTCAAATTCTGGGTGGACAATCGCGATAATACGCGCGGCAGCCGGAAGAAGATGCCGCCGGAAGTGTACTCCGCCCTGATTGCGGAGGCCCACAAACACGGCATGATCGTGCATGCGCATGCCACGAACCTGCAGGACCAGAAAGGCGTCGTGAAGGCCGGGGTCGATGTCCTCGTCCACACGGTCGTAAACGAAAAGCTCGATGAAGAAATGATGGCACTGCTTCGCGAGAAAAAGCCCTACTGGGCTCCAGTCATGGGGTTGGCGGCCCGCTCCGAGTTGTGCGACGGCGACGTTCCCTTTATTCAACAGGCGCTGCCCGATAGTGTGATTGCAGATATCCGCGCGGGCAAGACATGGCTCCCTTCGCCCCCGTGCGCCGCTCCTGCGAGCGCGCAAGCCGTTGAACGTGAGGAGAACCTCAAATATAACTTCCCGAAATACATCTCAAGCGGCGCCCGGCTGGTGCTCAGCACGGACGCGGGGGTCTCTGCAAAGTATTCCTATGGCTTTGCCGAGCACCATGAGATCGGAATGTA
>CAYMHP010000109.1:0-16259 GCA_964390225.1 uncultured Solibacteraceae bacterium | reverse complement strand
CCAGCCGCACTGAGAATTCGCACGAAGGTTTTGGCTCCTCAGATAGGACTCGAACCGACAACCTTTCGGTTAACAGCCCAAGGCTTCCAATCTGCCGGCTGTTGGTCGGCTAACACATACACGACCGAATACTCCGAAAATGTAGTCGATTTTGTAGCTGTCCGGACCGGAGACATAGGTAACACATCGTTCCTAAGACATGGGTGACATTTTTGGCCCAAAGGGGTTCTCCAGGGGCTGCAAGCTTGGCGCAACTGGTGAATGGGGGCGAGAAAGCGAGCCGCCGGAGCAGTTCGATTGATAACTCTGCTGAAGTTCGGTTCGGCGATGCTCTTCTGAGCGGCTGGCGGCCTTCTGGCTCCACCGTTTCCGACCGCCTGCGGCGAAGCGGGGTGCTTCCGGCGAAGCAACGATCATACCGGCCGCTGCCCACCGCCTGACGATCGCTTACTGATATAGACGAGCGATATTGTATTTCCGCATCCGCGATTGCAAGGTCGTCCGCTTCAGGCCGAGCCGGGCGGCGGCGCCGTTCGGGCCTCCGACCTGTCCGTTGGCTTCCTTCAACACCTGCAGGATTCGCCTGCGCTCCGCGTCCTCAGAAGCACTCGCCACCGGGCTGTCCAGCGCGGCGGCCGCCGCCTCTTTCACGCTGTACTCCGGCATGATGATGTGGAGGTCCGGCCCATCACTGAGAATCACGGACCGCTCGATCACGTTCTGCAATTCCCGGACGTTGCCCGGCCAATCATACAGGCTCAGTGCTTCCAGCGCAGCCGAAGGGATTTCTGTTATAGCGCGGTTCAACTTCATTGCGTATTTCTGCGTGAAAAACCGGATCAGCAGCGGAATGTCTTCGCGACGTTCCCGCAACGGTGGAACCGTCATCGGAAACACGTTCAGTCGATAATACAGGTCGCTACGGAATTTGCCTTCATCCACCATTCGCTTCAGATTGCGATTGGTCGCCGCGACAATCCGAACGTCCACTCGAATCGTCCGGTTACCGCCCAACCGTTCCAGCTCGTGCTCCTGTAGGGCTCTCAGCAGCTTGGGCTGCAGCTCCAACGGAATCTCGCCAATCTCGTCGAGGAACAACGTTCCTTCATGCGCCATTTCGAAGCGCCCGATCTTTTGCGCGAACGCCCCCGTGAACGCGCCCTTCTCGTGGCCAAAGAGCTCGCTTTCCAGGAGCGTGGCGGGAATTGAGGCGCAATTCACCTGGACGAAAGGCCGCTTGCTCCGGCGGCTCAGGTCGTGAATGGCGTGCGCCACCAATTCCTTGCCGGTACCCGTTTCGCCTTGGATGAGGACGGTTGAGTCCGTAGGCGCAACCACTTGGATGGCCCATTGAACACGCCGGAGCCCGGGACTCTCGCCGACCATGCAACCAAAATTTTCAGCGGTCGGGATTTCATCGTCCAATTGCCAGGCGATCGACTGCCGGATCGCATTCAAGAGATCTTCATCGTCGAAAGGTTTCGTCAGGAAGTTTGCAGCGCCTGCCTTGAGCGCCCGCACGGTCATGGGGATGTCGCCGTGCCCTGTCAGGAAGACGATGGGGACTGGAGACCCTGATTTTCCAAGCTCCTCTTGCAGGTCGAGTCCGCTCACCCCCGGAAGACTCACATCCAGCACCAAACAGCTGGGGATCCTTGATCGCGGCGCAGCCAGGAACTCTTCCCCTGATGTAAAGGTCTTCGCCGACAGCCCGGCGGACCGAATCAGCCGCGCCACTGCCTCACGCGCCGACGGATCATCGTCCACCACGTAAACCAAAGGTCCTGTGTCACTCATCGGATCTCCTCTGGAGTAAATCACTCTCTCGACCTTCGGCATCTACCTTTCTTTTCATCCCGCATTTAGCCATACGATCGCGATGAATGTCAGCCCACAGCCTGAGCCTTGACTTTGAGGGCTTCGCCCTGGCATTCGAGACTCGGATCAATCCGCGGGACGACGCTCCGGCCGCACGTCCGGTTCCATGTGATCCATGCACTCTCGCTCACACGAATGACTTCCTCAGGATCAAATGGATTTGACAACAGGAGATCGAAAGCACCCAGGTTGAGCACTTCTGCCCATAGTCGTTCGTCCGCCAGACGCGTCGACACGATGAAACTCGGCTTGAAGGGAACCGAGTCCAGCGCTCCCATCAGCTCATGCCACTCGCCGTCGGGAAGACTCTTTTCACAAATCACCACGGCTACGCTGTGATGATTAAGCAGAAAATCCAGACAATCGCGACCTGTAAAAAATCCTTGCAAGCGCCAAGTCAGTGGGTTCAAGATCCATCGCAAGGACTCGTGATCGGCAGAATACGGGCTCGCCAGGGCGAGGCAACTAACATCGGCCGGGGGGAGGCTTTCCATATCATCCTCGGAATCGAAAATGTCTGCGATATGCCGTATCTTATTCAAACGGCTGAACTATTTCGACTGGGTCGTTGCCCTGGGGGACATTCCTCCGGTCGACTGGGCCGTTGCCCGGAGGTGGGCTACCACGCCCCAACCGCTTTCCCTCAACACTCATCTTCACCAGAGGGCCAGTCGCCTTCATCGAGTATCTTTCCGTGCAACGTCAGATCGGCATAGATGCGTCGGACCCTTTCGTATTCTGCCAATGAATCATTTTCGGCGCGGAGAGCCCGGGCCAGCTCGAAGTTTCCGTCGGAGGGCGATAGGCCCTGGGACGCGTCCTGAACGTCTTTCACACGGGCGATGGCGAGATCAACGCGCAATTTGGCTTCAGTCAACCGAGTGAACCACCCATGTTCGAGAATCCTGCGATCCGAAACGAGGCCGCTCGTGGCGGATGCATCCGGTTCGCTGATGAGCCCAAGCCTTACAGCCGCGACTGCCAACTCGGCCGTGGTATGGACGCCCAAATTGTGCATGATGCGCTCCCGATGGAATCCCACCGTCTTGACGGAAATATGCAGGATGTTGGCGACTTCCTTATTCGAGCGACCCTCCGCGATCAATTGTAGGATCTCGCGTTGGCGGGGCGTCAATTCGTGCGCCGAACGCAGCCGGTTATTGCTGGCGCGCCGAGCCAGTTCCAGAGCGTCGTCCCCAAAGGCCGAAGAAATGTAGATCTTGCCGTTGAGAGCAACCTTTACGGCCCTGTGTATCTCTTCGAGAGGGGCAGTTTTCAGCACGTAGCCACGGGCACCCGCCTTCACGGCCTGCTGAACAAAGGTGAACCGGCGGTGCATGGTCAGGAATAGTAGCTTGGCTTGCGGCCATTGAGCTCGAATCTGCCGGGCGGCGTCGAGGCCGTTAAGCAGCGGAAGCTCCACGGCGAGAATAATCAGGTCGGGCCGCCGTCGCAGTGCGGCCTCGACCAGCGCCCGGCCATCGTTGACGGCCGCGACCACAGTCCAGAACTCAGCGAGTAGCTCGCGAAGTCCAGCCAGGACTACGGGTTGATCATCCGCAAGGATGACAGTTCGACGTTGCACACTACACCTTCACTCGGCAGTCTTCTTTTTGAGCAGCCGCCGTCCGTTCAGGTAGTTTGCCCGCTTAATCTGCTAATCCACGTACGGATGTAACGCGGGCAGCTTTCGAGGATAATGCCCTTCGCCTCGCAGAGGGCCAGGAACTCGATCCCAACTTCATCAACGCCAGTGACCTCTGAGAGATCCAATGTTCTGTCGCCGGTCGCCTCCGATGCCAATACGAGCTTCAACTGGGGAATGTTTCGTTTGTCGATTCGGCCGCTCAACATCACCTTGCCGGCCGATGTCGTTTCAGCTTTCAGCACGAGATTTCTGTTGCAACGGAGTAACCGGTCGCAACCTCTTGAAAACGCTAGCTTGATCGGATCTGTCGAGTCGTGCTTTTCGCGGATTCGCGGTTTTCGCGAATGCGCCTATTCAAAGGCTGGGGGCTTTCTGTGGTGGTACTTATCGATTTTCAGCAGCCGGATTTTGGATTCCAGGGTGGAAGGTGGGATGCCAAGCTTCGCGGCGGCGCCCGACGGGCCGGCGACCTTGCCGTGTGCTTCGCTCAGTGCGCGTTCAATGATCTCTCGTTCTTCTGCCGCGGACTTCCTGGCAAGCGATTCGCTGGGGGCCGGCGGTTGCGGCGCCGTAAACGAAAGCCAACTCTGGTCCACCGTCAGCGTGTCGCTTTCACAAATGATGACGGCGCGCTCGATTAGATTCTGCAACTCACGGACGTTGCCCGGCCAGGAAAACGACTGCAACAGCTGCAATGTCTTTTTTTCAATTTTCGTGATCCTCTTGTTGGCCTTCCGGGCGAACCGATCGATGAAGTATTCAACCAGCAACGAGATGTCTTCCCGCCGTTCCCGCAAAGGCGGAACGCGGATTGGGAAAACGCTGAGACGGTAAAACAGGTCGCTGCGGAAAGTGCCTGCGGCGATAGCCGTTTCCAGGTTGCGGTTCGTTGCGGCAATAATCCGGGCGTCGGAGCGGATCGTGTGGGCGCCGCCCACGCGTTCAAACTCCTTCTCCTGCAAAACCCGCAGGAGAGCAATCTGCGTGTCGAGCGGGAAGTCTCCGACTTCGTCCAGGAAGATCGTGCCTCCCTCAGCCAATTCAAATCGGCCGATCCGGCGTTGAACCGCACCGGTGAATGCTCCCTTCTCATGTCCGAACAGTTCCGATGCAAGCAAGGACTGCGGAATGGCAGCGCAGTTCACGCTGACAAAAGGCCCGGAAGAACGCAGCGAGTTTTTGTGAATGGCACGAGCGATCAACTCTTTCCCCGTGCCGGTTTCGCCGGTAATGAGGACGGTCGCATGCATGGGAGCGACTTTGGAGACGGCCGCAAGGACGCTCCGCAGGGCCGGCGAGGCACCCACGACATCCTCAAACATCGAAGCCTTGTCGATGTCCTCGCGCAAAGCAACGTTTTCGGTCCGGAGTTTCTCTTCCGCCTTCTTGCGATCCTCTATATCGGTCACGGTTCCGAACCATTTGAGAACGTTTCCGTGCACGTCCCGCAGCGGCACTGCCCGGGTGAGGAACCAGCGATATTCTCCGTCGTCACCGCAGTGGCGCACTTCGTTCTCAAACGGCTCGCCAGTAGCTAGGGAGACCTGCCACTTGGCAATGTGGACCTCACGGTCTTCCGGGTGGACGGTATTCTGCCGATAGAACCCGGTCTTCTCTGCTGTCACTCCCGTGTACTCACGCCAACGCCGATTAACGAACTCAGTGGACCCATCCGGGCGAGCGATATAGGCCATTACGGGGATATTCTCGATGAGATCCCGAAGCTGCTTTTCACTTTCGCGAACCGCTTCCTCGCCTCGCTTACGCTCAGTAACGTCCGCTACCACGCCCAACAGGCGCTTCGGCGATCCGTCGGGCGCCAACTCGAAACAGCCCGACAACTCGATCCACCTTTGCTGGCCGTCATTCTGCCTGCGGATACGACACGCCAGATTGAAGAAGTCGGCAGACCCCATCGCATCAATCAGCGCTTTATCGAACGCTGGCCGGTCGTCGGGCTCCAGGGCGGTATTAAATGCCTCGCGGTTCAGCGGGCCCTCGGTAGGCGTGCGCCCGAACATGTCGAACATTCGCACATTTTGCCATCGCACGGCGTCGGAGGGTATGTCCCATTCGAACACGCCCAGTTGTGCCGCCGAAGCTGCCAGGCGCAAGCCCTCCTCTTTTTCGCGCAGCGCCTCCTCGGCTCGTTTGCGCTCCGTAATATCGACGGAAGTGCCCACCAGTTCCACCACCTCTCCGGCGTCATTCACGACCGGGTGCCTGATCGAATGAATCTGTTTGAGTGTTCCGTCGCGCAACTGGATCCTGAACTCATCGGAAGTATCTACTCTTTCGCGGATCGATTTCTCAACGCTACGCGTCACCCGCTCGAGATCCTCTGGGACGACCAGCCGGAAAACCGCTTCCCTCGTTGGCAATCCGGCTTGCGGATTGAATCCATAGAGCCGTAAGCATTCTTCCGAACAATAGATATATTTGTCGGCGGTCACGTCCAAAGCCCAGCTGCCTGTGTGAGTCAGCCGTTGCGCTTCGGCGAGGTAAGCTTCACTCCGGCGCAATGCCGCCTCGGCGCGTTTGCGTTCTGTGATGTCGACGATCGTGCCGACCGCTTCCACAAACTCTCCATTCTGATTCAGAACGGGGTGCGCTGCGGCATAGACGCATTTGACTGTTTGGTCAGGCAAGACCACCCTGTATTCAACTTCGACGTCGACTTTGTCCTGGATGACTTTTTGGAAGGCTTGCCAGAATTTCTTACGGTCGTCGGCGTGAATTCGCTGCAGCGGCCGGTCCCAACTCGGTAAACCCTGTTGGGGGGCAAAGCCAAAAATCCGAAACACTTCGTCTGACCAGTACAACGGCTGCGTTGCGGCGTCGCTGGCCCAAGCGCCCGTACGGGCAAGCTTCTCCGCGTCAGCCATGTAGGCTGCGGTCCGCCGCAACTGCTCCTCGGCACGTTTGCGCTCCGTGATGTCTACCGTAGCACCCACTACTTCGACAACGTCTCCATTGCCGTTCAAGATGGGATGGGCTACTTCATGGAGGTGTTTGACTACTCCACCGGGCAACGCCGCTCTAAATTCGAGTCCTAAATCTATCCTTTCCGCGGTCGGCCCGTAGACCGCATGCCAGTATTTCCAGTACTTCTCCAGGTCATCCGGGTATACTCGCTGCACGATTTGGTCGCGCGTCGGTACTCCATGTTGCGGGTCAAATCCCCAGTTCCGAAACAATTCCTCCGACCAGTACAATGGCTGCCCCGTTCCGTCGTGGGCCCAAGTGCCCGCATGAGTGAGCCTCTGCGCTTCTCTCAGGTAAGCTTCGCCGCGGCGCAGAGCGTCGTGCGACGCCTGGAGTTCTCGGTAAGCCAGAGCGTTGTCAAGGGCCAAAGAAATCTGGGTGCCGATTTGCGACAGCAGATCACGGTCCGCCTCGCTGAAAGCATTCGGCCTTTGACTGGCGATGTTGAGCAGTCCCAAGGGGCCGTTCGCGCCTACCAAGGGCACAGAGACCGCCGAGAGGAGCGATTCACGTCGATCCGCCTCGCGGAGCACTGGAGGTATGTCAGTATCAACCGGTGAGTAGAATACCGGAATGCGGCGGCGCCACCATTCGCGTAACAGGTCCGTTGGCACCGTGACGGGGGCTTTCTCGAGGAAGCCCTTGCCAGCAGGGAAATCGAGGAATTTGCGCTCCAGAGAACCTGACTGCTGGTTTACGAGCAAGAATGAGGTGAGATCGCTGCCGAAGTGCTTGCGCATCGACTGAGCCACAGCGTGGAAAAGTTCGTCCGCTTCGAGCTTGCTGACAATGTGATTGTTAATCTCCAGCAACAGGGTCAGGCGGTCGCGCTCGGCCGCCAGTTGAGCCGCGCTCGTCCGCAGCTCATCCCGGAGAGGCTTGCTCTCCGTCAGGGCAGGTTCTGGTTGCGAGCTCGGTTGCATGGCTGAGCGCGCTGATCCTTCCAAAGCGCGAGGGCGACACCGCGCATTATTCGAACTCTACCGTTAGATTTTTTAACATTTGTGCAGAAGGGCGTCAACCGGGAGTCAGTCGGAATCCCGCACGCCGCCCAGCAGCAAGGCCGCAGCGATTAGAAAAACGCCCCCGCCCTCCACGGCGGATCCCTTGCAGTTTCTCCTCATCTCCGCAGATCAATTGAACAAGGAGAGCCCACAGAAAACCTGTTTGGAAACTTAACTTTATTAGGTCCCGGCCAGTTCCGACTTGCTGTCCGCTTTCAGAATTAGACCGGAGTTGACGAAGAAGAAACCACCCGGCAATGCAAAAGCGTTCACTTCTTCCGAGTCAAGCAGTTTTATGGTGAAGGGCACCTTGGCGTCGGAATTACGAACCAAATTCTGACCAACGCGGCTTATATATTCGGCAATGATCACATCATCGATGATCTTGGCTTCACGCTCTACTTCTTGCGCCATTTCCTTTCCGAGAGCGATTTCCTTCTCGATCGAATAGAAATTTACGCCCTTGCTAACGTCGCGGTTTCCGATCTCCTCGGGATCCTGTTTCTTGTTTTTGGAGAACCCGCTTGGAAGCGCCAAGCTTACCGCGGCGAACACGACGGCCCATCTGGCGGGTACTGATGTCATCGTCCCCCCTTCCTTCAATGCGCACCCGCGACCGCTACCCGGTCAGTGTCTGGGGCAAGGCTCCGTAGGAACGCCGCTAGGGTTTTCACATCTTTTTCGCCCAGCGGCGGCCAAAGGGCTCCGAGGCGCCGCGCACGCTCATACATTAACGGCCCCTTTGCATTTAGCCTTCGGCTGAGTTCCGCGGAACCGTAGGAGTTCGCCAGCGACCGAATGGCCGGTCCGAAGACAGTGCCTTCACCGTGCGTTCCATGACAGCCCACGCAGCCGCTTTCGATGAACAGTGACAAGCCAACCGGCGCCGCCCGGGGAATCGCACCAGCGAATTGCAGAAAACTCGGCAAAAGGGTGCGCTGTAATTTTCGGACTTGCCCGTTGTCGAACCGGAATTCGTCCATCAGCAGGTTGTCCGCAGAATAGGCAGGCTCCCCGACGCCGCGTGACCCATGGTGTTTGGTTTTTGCCAAGGCATGATACAGTTCGTGGGCCAGGACCCGCCCCACAGCACGTCCGAACGCGGCGCCGCGTTGGTCCGGCTCCAGAGAAGTCAGCCTCGATGCGAGCATCGCGCGGATGGCATTGCAGTAGATGTTACAGAACGGAATCACTTTTCCGTCAACGATATCAGTTTGCCCGAGGACAAAGGGGTACGGACGGTACACCGAAAGGTCCACGGTGTCGCAGCTGCCTTTGAATCGGACTACAGCCAGGCTGGGCCAGGACTCGCTGGCGTTGCGATCGAGCGATGGCCAAATCATCCGCAATCCGATTGGCGCCATGATAGAACCGACCTCCTGATGGACCGCATCGAGGACCGTTTGAGGCGGCTCGTGTTGAAATTGCGCATACACGCCTACAGGCAGGGCAGACGGCTCTGGATCCGCGGCGATTGCGGGTAAGGCTCCCAGCAGGAACAGCAGTACACTGGTCATCGCATGATCTCCACGAAACTTAGAGACCACAGACTTGGCTCGGACGCCCGTCACGGCGCAACATCCGGGGCGGGCCGCTCAGACTAGGTTCAGATTGCGGCAGGTGGGAAGGCCGCCGGTTTCGGGTTCCGTTTTGATGGTTGGCGATTGCCATCTGCGCCTTCCGATCTCCGACGTGATGTTCGAAGCAGGCTCAGCTCACCGCCTGCGCCTTCGTTTGGACACTCGCCCGGAGCCGTTCGAGAGTGGGAACCTTCCGCGGGACGACCGACCGGCCGCGGGCTCGATTCCAACTGATCCATCCGCTTTCAGTGACACGAATGACTTCCTCAGCCTCAAAGGGCCCTGCCCATAGAAGGTCGTAGCCTCCCAGGTTCAGCACTTCTGCCCATAGCCGGTCATCTGCCACAGGCGCCGATACGATAAAAATCGGCCGAACAGAAATCGAGTCCAGTTCTCGCATCAGATCGCTCCACTCCCCGTCGGGAAGGCTCTTATTGCAAATGAGCACCGCCACACCGTCGTGTCCGTGCAGAAACTCCAGACAATCGCGGCCCGTAGAGAATCCATGAATACGCCACATCAATGGACTTAATATCCGCTGCAGCGACTCACAATCGGCAGCGTTAGGGCTCACGACGACGAGGCGGGCAACTTCGGCCGGGGGAGGGGTTTCCATATCGTCACTCTTGTTTTCTATACGCCGATGTTATTCGACTGCGAGACCCATTTCGACTAGGCCGTTAACCGGAGGGGCACGCACTAGGATATTTCCTATAACGGTCTTGCGGTCCGATATCAGACCGGTCGTGGTGGACGTATCCGGTTCGGTGATGAGCCCAAGCGTTTACAGGGAAAAATGAGTTTGACTGGCAGGCTGGACGCCTTGTCGTCCCAGAACGTTGCGGCGCCTAGGGGAGAACGTTCTAGACGCAGGCTCCTGCCAGTCAAACCCGAAGCGCCGCCGAAATGTGGAGGGTACTTCAGCGGCGGGATCATTCGTAAGTAAGGGGTCTGTCCATGCTAAATTTAATGCCATTACGTTCGGCTTACAAGCGGAAAATGCGGGCACTAACAGAATCCTCCATTACTCGTCAATGGCAAGAATTCGAACGCGCCTGCCGGTGACCTAGCCGAGGTCAGTCGGAATCCTGCACGCGATTCAGCAGCAAGGCTGCGGCGAGTAGAAATACTCCCCCACCCACTACCGCGGCCAGCCGGTCATTCTGCAGCACGTGTGTCATGATCCAGCCGAAAGCGAGCGAGGCGATGATTTCCGGGATCACGATAAAGAAGTTAAAAATCCCCATGTACACACCAGTCTTCTCCGGTGGGAGCGCCGGGGCCAGGATGGCGTAGGGCATCGATAGAGTGCTCGCCCAGGCAATTCCGACTCCCGCCATCGAAATAAGCAGGAGGTACTTGTTATGAATTGCCGCCACGGAGATCAGGCCCAGTGCTCCGGCTAGAAGGCAAAAAGCATGAGTGCGGCGAAGGCCCCACGCCCGTGCAATGGAACCGAGAGGCATCGAGAACAGGAAGCAGACGGCCGAGTACAGCGCGAAACAAACCCCGCCCCAGGCCACGCCCGCAGTATACTGCGGCGATGCGGGATCGCTCGCTCCGAATATGTTATGCGCGACGGCGACCGGAAAGTACAGCCACATGCAAAACAGGCCCAGCCACGTGCAAATCTGGACGGCGGCCAACTGGCGCATGGTGCGTGGCATCTCGACTATGTTGGTGATAATCTCACGCGCGACTGGAGCCAATCCGCCAGATTTTGTCTCTTCGCCGAATTCCGGTGGATATTCGCGTGTGGTGAGCACTGTCCACAGTACCGCACTCAAGAACACTGCAGCACCAAGATAAAAAGAGAGCCGGACTGACGGGGGAATCGCTCCCGAATTGGCGTGAGCAGTCCCACGGCGCGCCAGAAGCCACGGCAACGCGGAAGCGATCACTGCGCCCAGTCCGATGAACAAGCTCTGCATAGCGAAGCCTTGTGTGCGCTGCGCCTCTGGAAGGAGATCGGCTACAAATGCCCGAAATGGTTCCATGCTGATGTTGATCGAGGCGTCGAGAATCCACAGCAAGCCGGCGGCCATCCAGAGGGCGGAGGAGTTGGGCATCGCTATCAGCGCCAGCGAACTGAGGATGGCGCCGGCCAGGAAGTACGGGCGGCGGCGTCCCAGGCGACCCCACGTGTGATCGCTCAGGTACCCGATGAGCGGTTGCACGAGGAGCCCGGTGAGCGGCGCAGCGAGCCACAATAGCGGGATCTGGTCGGGCCGCGCGCCCAGATATTCGTAGATCGCGCTCATGTTGGCCATCTGCAGTCCCCAGCCGAACTGGATTCCGAAGAACCCGAAGCTCATGTTCCAGATTTGCCGGAATCGGAGCGGGGGTTTTTCCATTGGGGCGATTCAGCGGTATATGGCGGAGGAGTGAGGCGCGAGCTTCACCTCTACCGTTCCCCCGTGCGCCCGCACGGAAGCGCTGGAACCCAGACAGTCTTCGAGTAGCGTGCCTTCGGCGATGCCAGAGCCCGCTAACGGGATGCTGAGGCTCGCGGGCGCGGCCGAGCCGTTGAAGACCACGAGAACTGCGGCGCCGTCCCAAACACGAGCGTAGGCGTACGCGTCATTCTCGACCAGCAGTTCGATCGTCGCACCGCGGCGCAGGGGCGCCAAGGCGGCGCGTAACGCGGCCAATTTCCGAAAGCGCTCGTGGAGCGCCTCCCCTGGCGCGTCCCGGCCTGATGGATAGAACGCGTTCCGCGCATCCTCTGCCCACCCGCCGGGAAAATCCCGCCGGTTGTCGGGATCATCGCCACCGGTCATTCCGATTTCATCGCCGTAGTAGAGCATGGGTATGCCGCGCGCGGTGAGCAGAAACGCAAAAATCTGCATAAGGCGCTCCGGCGTACCACCCGGCTCATGGAGAAAGCGCGGCATATCGTGCAGGTCCACGAAAGTCACGAGCCGGCTGGGGTCCGGGTATAGAGAGTCGTGGGCCAGCAGCTTCGGGACTTCGATGAGGGATGCAGCCCCGCCAAAAGCTTTTCGTACTGCGAAGGCGAGCGGGAAATCGAAGACGCTGTCGAGACCGGTGTCGATGCCGTCGAACTGTCGCCGGCCCCCCTGAAAAAACGAGACCAGCGCGGGGTCGCCGTCGAACACTTCGCCGACGATGGTAAACCGCGGATACCGGTTGTGAATGGCCGCGGTCCACTTCTGCCAGAAGCGCCGTGGCACATACGGAACGGTATCCTGGCGGATACCATCGATGCCCGTGCGGCCGATCCACCAGAGCGTGTTCTGAATCAGGTAGCGCTCCACCTCCGCGTCGTCCTGGTTGAGGTCGGGCAGAATTCCGGCAAACCAGCCGTCGAGCGTGCTTGCCTGAGCCGCGGGCGAGACATGCGGATCCATCAGCGTCCATGTGCGCCAGGTGTTCGAAAGATGCTGCGCCTCCGTGCCGTGAAACCAAGTGGGCGTCGGCGGATCCTTGACCCAGGGATGGTAGGGGCCTGTGTGGTTCGCCACATGGTCCTGAATCACCTTCATGCCAAGCGAGTGGGCGCGATCGACCAGTTCGCGAAAATCAGCGAGCGATCCGAAGTGCTCCTCTACTGCATAGAAATCGATTGCGCCGTAGCCGTGGTAATCCGTGATCGGCTGGTTATCGTACTTCTCGCGCTCGTTAAGGTGATTGACATTGTCGTAAATCGGCGTCAGCCAAATGGTGGTCACACCGAGGTCCTTCAGATACGGAAGGTGTTCGATGATCCCGCGGAAGTCGCCTCCATGGTAGAAACGGGGCTTGGTGCGGTCGTGCATGCCGCGCGAGACCGGTGGGTCATCATTGGTCGGGTCGCTGTTGGCGAACCTGTCGGGCATCAGAAGATAGATGACGTCGTCCGGCGAGAAGCCTTGAAAACGGCCGGAACCGGGCAGCGCAGCGGTAACGGCGAAGCGCGCGACGGCGATTCCTTCACTAGTCTGAACTTGGAGGGAATAAGTTCCTGGCGAGGCGTTGGCCGGAACATTGAGATCCAGAAAAAGATGTGTGCCGGCGGCGCTGACAGTGACCCGGCCCGCGGGAAATGGCGACCGGACTTGCGCTCCCGCCAGGTTCGCACCGGTGAGGAGCACGCGCAACGTGGCCGCTTGTGCCTCCGCCGGCCAGTCCGGAGGCTCGACTTTCGTGATCGAAGGTGGCGCGGCTGAGGCGAGCGACAGCGACAACAACAGGGACAACGCCCCAAGGACTTTCACCGGCTGCATGATAGCACCTAGCGACCCCCCGGCCTGTATCGCGGACAGGCCGGGAGGTCTGGGGTTCCCGTCTAGAAAATCACGCGCACAACGCCCTGGAGCTGGCGCTCCGAGGACATGATCGTGTCGGTGATCTGCCCGAAGTTCCCGGCGCTAATGTCGGTGTTCGGGTTTTTGTATACCGGGTGATTGAAGAGGTTGAACGCCTCGGCCCGGAATTCGAATTTGAAGCGTTCCTTGATCGGGGTGGTTTTAGAAACGGAGAGGTCGACGGTTCTCATACCGGGTCCGATCAGGACGTTACGGCCAAGAGTTCCCTGCCGGAGTAAGACCCCATCGCTGTTGCGGGGCGCCGGCGCGAGCGCGCTCGTGTCGAAGTACTGTTGCGCGTTGCCCGGATGCGTATGAATCGTGCCGATCACATCGGGACGGCCATCTGTGGGCGACCCGGTAGAGGGATCACCAGGTGTAGTCGGCGTAAACGGTAACCCGCTTTGAATGGTGACAATCGTGTTCAACTGCCAGCCGCCCACCAACCTGTCAATGCCACTGCCGAGACTGTTCGCAAACCGCTTGCCGTGACCGAATGGCAGCTCGTAGACTCCGCTGAACACGAAGCGGTTGCGGAGGTCCGTGTCCGCCAGGCCGCGGTCCAGCCGGATGCTCTGGAAGATCTGTTCGCTGGTCACGCCATTGGCGCCAGCGCCATCGTCGATTGTTTTGGAGAAGGTATACGAAGCGGTAAATTGCAGGCCGTTGGAGAACCGGCGCTGTCCCTCGACCTGTAGCGAATGGTAGCTCGAGACGCCCCGAGCTTCCTGCGTATCGATACTGCCCATCCCCGGATAGAGCTTCGTGCCGGAGGGGGTGTTGAAGATCTGCTCGTTTATGTTGTAGCGGTCGATGAGGTGGCGTCCGGCTGCCCCGACATACGCCGCGCTCACCACGATGCTCTGCGGGAACTCATGCTGCACCTGGAGGTTCCATTGTTGCATCACTGATGTCTGATTATCCGGTTTGCTTGCTGCGAGGCTGACATTCTGCGGCTTAGCGAGACTCCCGGTGTACGCGGCCGAGGGAAGGGCTCCCGTAGCCAACCAATTCGAGCTGCCGATAGGCGCTTGGCCCGAGAGGGTGATCCGGTATCCGTCGGTGTAGTTGAACTGGTTGATTCCAGCGAACGGCGTGTTTTGCGCGAGCTGGTTATCGATTCCGCCCCGGTCCAGGAAATAGAACATTCCGAAACCGCCGCGCACCACCGTCTTTCCTTTGCCACCTACGTCGTAGGCGAAGCCAACGCGCGGGCCAAAGTTATGGTAATTGTTGTTGACCAGGGGATCGCGATTGCCGCTGGCCAGGCGGATGGCGCCGGTCTGCTGATCGAAGTTCGATTGCCGGCCGGCAACTTCGGTTGGGTTCGTGAGGACATCGTAGCGGAGGCCAAGGTTCACGGTAAGGCGGCGGGTGACGCGCCAGTCGTCCTGAACAAATACGCCGTTCTCCCATGAGCGTGTGCCGAACATGCCGCCCTGCGCGCCCTTCTGATAGTTGTTGACGAAGCCCGCCAGAATGTCGGCGGTTTCATAGCCGGTCGAGCCTACACCGACTCCGTTCCCCCACAGGAAGAAATAGCCCTTGCCGGCCTTGGGCCGGAACAGGTTCACCTGGCGCCGAATGATGTTAGTCCCGAATTTCACCAGGTGGTTGCCTTTCGCCCAGTTCACACTTCCGGCGGCTTGATAGGTATTTTCAGGTACCTGATAGCTGCCGTAGTCGCCTGTATATTCGAGCTGGCTGTTGTACCCGCCGATCAGCGCTCCGCCGCCGAGCAGAGTGCTGGTGTTCGCGTTCGGGATTCCCAGGTTTGCCGAAACGGGCTTGTCGCCTAAAGGAGGTAGGTAGCCGAGATTGGTCCGCTGGAATCCCAGGTGCAGATCGCTGGTAAGCGCCGGGGTAAAGATGTGGGTGTAGCCGATGGCGTCGCCGCGATCATTATTAAACTGCGCGCCGGAACCGTACCCGGCCGGCAGCGCGGGCAGCCGCGACGACGTGTCTTCCTTATCGTGGGCGTAGCTGGCTCGGGCGAACACACGGTCGTTCTGCGTCGCGTCCCAATCGCCCCGAACATCGAAGTCGTCGAAGTTCTGGTCCTGGTTCCGTTGGACGACATAGTTCTGTTGCACTTTGCCGGGGATATTCGGCAGCGGATACGCTTTCAGGTAATTCAGACCGACCGGGTTCTGCTGATTGACGGGAATCCTGTTGTTCGAGAACGGCTGTCCGGTGGAGACGTCCTTGATCACGTAAATCTGTGACAGCCCCGACTTCGCGGGGTCGAGCAACTCCGAAAAGTCGCCCTGCCGCATGAGCTGCGTGGGAACCGAGGCAAAGTCCACTCCCACCGGCGTGGCTTGGCGGAATCCCTGGTAGTCACCGAACACGAATACCTTGTTCTTGATGATCGGGGCGCCGATATCGCCACCAAACTGGTTGCGGCGAAACTCGGATATTTTCGGCGCGAACGTCGGGCGTGCATCCACTTCGGAATTGCGGATAAACTCAAACGCGCTACCGTGAATTTCGTTGCTTCCGGATTTCAGCGTAGTGTTGACAATACCGCCGCCGGCACGGCCAAACTCCGCCGGCGCGATATTGGTCTGAACCTTAAATTCCTGAATCGCTTCCGCCGAGGGGAAGAACACGATCGTGTTCACCAGTGATTCGTTATTGTCCAGGCCGTCCAGGGTGAAATTGTTGCCTTGCGGCAGCGCTCCGTTGACGACCAGCGCAGCGCCACTGCTGGACCCGTAACGGAATGTCTCGGCGTTATTGTTCTGGCCGGTCGCCGCGTTGTTATAAACTCCGCGGCTAACACCCGGGACGAGCGTGGCCAGTTGAGTAAAGTTGCGGCCGTTCAGCGGAAGATCCTTAATCTGTTTCGTCGCGA
>CAYMHP010000108.1:16128-16419 GCA_964390225.1 uncultured Solibacteraceae bacterium | reverse complement strand
GGAACTGCGCGATGTGGCGCACGACCTCTTCCGGACTCTCCACCGCCTCGACGCGGTTCACTTCGAGGTCGAGCAACTCCTCCCGGGAAAACCCGTGCATCCGGCAGTACGCGTCATTCACATCGAGGAGTTTCCCGTGCCGGTCGAAGATGCAGAACCCGTCGGATGTAGTCGCGAGGATGGTGGCGTACTGGCTGGCCTGCAGCCGGATCATTTCTTCAGCCGCCCGGCGGTTGGTAACGTCCTCGGTGATACCCAGGATCCCCCAAACCTCCCCGGCTCTGTCGAGCA
>CAYMHP010000108.1:526-16118 GCA_964390225.1 uncultured Solibacteraceae bacterium | reverse complement strand
CGCAGCGCCAGCGCCGCGGCGAGGCCGATCAGGACTCCGGCGGTGAGCCAGAGCCGCACGCGCGAGCCGAGCGGTAGGGTGGGCGAGATGCGCGCGCCGAACGAATACGCGTGCGCCGTCGGCCCGTTGCATCGGCTCGGTAATGTGCCATTTCGGGCGCCGCTCGCTCATCACCTCCCGATCGTCCGCCGTGTAGGCCTCGGCTTCTGTTTGGAAGAACGGTATATCGAAGACGCTTTTGCCCTCGAGTTGCTCCACGCCATCGCATCCGCAAGAGCGCGCGAACGCCGAGTTGCCGCCACGGAAAACGCTATCCCGATCTTTCCAAAAGACGCCTTGCGGGATTGCCTCCAGAATCTGCGCGAGCATCGAGCGGCTCTTTTCGAGCTCCTGATTCGCCGCCGACAGCTCCGCCGTCCGCTCCTCAACCCGGCGCTCCAGCTCCTTCCAGGAGTTGCGCAACTCCTCTTCCGTACGGCGCAGCTCGGTGATGTCCATGATCGCGACGGCGACGCCGGCAATACGGCCCTGGGCATCGCGAATAGGCGCGGCGCTGTTCATCACGAACGCATCGCCGCCATCGAACTTGCGCAGCCGGATCAATTGGCCGACCACCGTCTCACCCTTTTGCGCGGCCTGCGAGGACGCCCACTCCGCGGGTTCGACCCGTCTGCCGGTATCGCTCCACCACGCCTGGTAGGCGGCGTAATCGCTGAAGTTTCGCGTGATCGGGCGGCCCTTGCCCCAGATCTCTTCGAAAGCCCGATTGCCCTGCACCGTTCCGCCCTGCGCGTCCGTGATGCACACGCCCACGGGAAGTGCGTCCATCAGGGCCTGCAGCCGGTTTTTCTCCGTGACTGCCTCGGCGCGCGCAGCCTTCAGGCGCTCCTCCGCCCGCTTACGCGCGGTGAGGTCGAGGTGCGTGCCGACCACGCGAACTACCGGACCGCCCTCACCCCGCCGCACGCAAAAACCGCGCGACAGAATGTCGACGTAGTGGCCGTCCTTGTGCCGCAGCCGGAACTCGATTTCGAACTCCCGTTCGCCGCGCAAAGCCGCATACACCTGGTCTTCCGCCCGCTGCTTGTCGTCGGGATGCAGCAGGCGCTGCCACGCCGAGAAGTGTGGTGCGATTTCGCTCTCTGCGTAACCCAACATCGAGGACCAGCGGTGCGAGAACCAGGCCTCATTGGTTTCCGGGTTCCAGTCCCAGACGCCCTCCTGCGAACCGCGCAGCGCCAGATCGAGCCGCTCGCGGCTCGCCTCGAGTTCGGCGGAGCGCTCCGCGACGCGCTGTTCCAGCTCGGCGTTAAGTTTGGTCAGCGCCTCCTCCGCGCGCTTTCGCTCAGTGATGTCGCTGACGATCAGGCAAATCTTCGTGGTCGTGTCGAGCGCGGCCGCGCACAAGGACAGTTGCGCCGGTACCGGCGTACCATCGCTCGCCTCCAACGTGAATTCTTCTTTCTGGCGGGCTCGGAGCGCGCGTGCCAGCAGATCCGAAAGAGCGGGCCTTTCAGCCGGCGTGATGAACTGTTCGAAAGGCGTGGCAATCACCTGTTCGAGGGGTGTCTTCACCAGGTTCGCGAACGGTTGGTTGCTGTAGGCGATGGTTCCGTCGGTGAACAGGGCGACGGCGCCCTCGTTCATGTTCTCCAGGAAAATGCGGTACGGCTGCTCGGCCCCTGCGAGCGCAAAGACCTGGTCTCCCTTCGGGCCGGATACCACCACCGCGTCCACCTCGCCGCTCCGGATGGCGCGCAAGGTCTCCTCCGATTCCTCCAGACGCCTCTGCAGTTCCTCCAGTTCCGCCTGCAGTTCCACCCGTCCGGGAGCGCGGATCGGCATGTTACCTCCTCACAATTTCCCTGCGCGGCACAACGTCGAGACCGAACAGCTTCCCCTCCGCGCTTGCCAGGACTGCGATCGGCCGGCGCAACGGAATCGGCAACAGCTTCACCATTGTCGGGGCCGGCATCACATGTTCGCCCTGCTTTAGCATGGGCCGCTCGCGTATGTCGATCACTTCCAATTCGAACCGGCCGTTCAGGACCTCCTCGCAGGTGATCCTCATTCTCGCAATGACGTGCGCGGAAACCGGTGTCGTGCCGTTTACATAAAGACGCAACAGGTAGGTTTGCTTCACAACCTGCTTGGGATAGCCACTCGGAGCTTGATCCATCTTCGGAGCTTGTTCTATCTTCCGTTCCAGCATGTTTCCTCCCGAGCCGGACCCGTGGGGCCGAAAGTCCCGCCGGCCGGCCATTACTCCGGCCGCTCTCGCGGAATCAGGTCGACGCCCAGCAGCTTCCCTTCGACGCCGGTCAGATCCCCGATGAATTTCCGCAGCGGCGGCGGAAGCACTTTCACCAGTGTCGGCGCGGCGATGATCTGTTCTCCTTTCGCCAGCGTGGGCTGCTGAAATATATCGACGACTTCCAGTTCATAGCGCCCCTGCAAGTGCTGTTCACAAATCGTTTTGAGGTTCGCGATGGCTCGGGTCGAAGCCGGAGTGGCACCCACCACGTAAAGCCGCAGTACGTACGTTTGCCTGCCCGCGTCGGCCACGTAACGTTCATAGCGGCGCGTAGCGTCATGGATTTTCCGTTCGCTCATTCGCAAGCCCTCGGCCGTAAATCGAGCCCGACCAGTACGCGTTCTCTATTGGAGAGATCTCCGATAATCTTCCGCACCGGTGTCGGGAGCCGCCGTACCAGCGTCGGAATGGCAATGATCTGGTCGCCGCGGGAAAGCTGCGGATTCTCGAGCAAATCGATTACCTCGATCGTGTATTCTCCAGCGAGGTTTTGTTCGCAGATTTGTTTCAGATTCGCGAAAGCGGCCACGCAGCGCGGTGTCTTGCCCGCCACGTACAGGCGAAGTTCCCAGAATTGGGTTTTTCGAGCCGGAGGCTTCCGCTTCACACGCGCATCGGCTAACTTGGTCTCCATCTCTCGCTCCTTTCCGTCAACTCACGGTTCCAATGTTCTTAGTGGCCATTTCGACCTCCATGAACGGCGGGAGCGGCATCGACCATCCGGCTGCGCGAGATGGCCGCCCGTGCCAGCGCCGCGGCTTGCCCAGCCGCAATGTCCGCTGCCTCGAGCCGCGCCAACTCGGCATCCGCCGCCTCGATTTCGGCTTCGAGCGCGGCGACCCTGCTGGCGGCCACTGCCCGCCGGCGTTCGATCGCGAGCCGATTGACCTCTACTTCGCGCTGCCGCCGGATCTCGTCGGCGCGGTCGCGCTCGATCTGGGCGACGCGAGCCGAGCCGGTCAACACGTTGCCCGATCCGGTATACACCTCTACTAGTTGAATCCCTTTCTTGCTGAGGATGAATTCGCGCACCTGGTTGGAATGCGCCATGCCGCGCGACTTGAGGATGTACAGGCCGCGATTCCGCTCGCCGTTACTCTCCAGATTGCGCAGCAGGATCCAGCTGTCCATCAGCGAAGAGATGCCTACCTCCGATTGCTGCTCGTTATCACCGCCGGATGTCAAGCTGGTCGCCAGCAGCGTGATGTGCTCCATCTTCACGAAGTCGATCACGCGGGCCAGCATCGATTTGACGTCCGGCAAAGGGCCCACCGCGGTTAAATTGGTGACCGGGTCCAAAACGATCGCGGCCGGTTTGAAGCCGGTGACCAGATCGTGAATCGTGGCCAGATGCGCCTCCAGCCCCTGCGTTCCCGGACGCGTAGTGTGGAACCGCAGCAGTCCTTGCTCGGCGAACGCCTCCAGGTGAATGCCCACCGATCGCATATTGCGGATGATCTGCGCGCTCGATTCCTCTAACGCGATATAGAGACAGCGCTCCCCCCGCTGGCAGGCGGCTTGCGCGAACGCGGTGGCCAGCGTGGTCTTGCCCGTCCCGGCGCTTCCCGAGATTAAAACGCTGCTGCCCCGGTAGTAACCTTCGCCGCCGAGCAGCGTATCCAGTTGCGCCACACCGCTGGCAATACGGCGGGTGGTTACCGGATAATCCAGCCCGAGGGACGTAATGGGCAGAACGGAGATGCCGGTATTCGTGATCAGGAAGGGAAATTCGTTGGTTCCGTGCTGCGAGCCGCGGTATTTCACGATGCGAATGCGGCGGGTGGAGACCTGGTCGGCCACACGGTGGTCGAGCATGATGACGCAGTCAGCCACGTACTCTTCCAGTCCGTAGCGTGTCATCGAGTCGTGGCCGCGCTCGCCAGTGATGATAGCGGTGACGCCTTTGGCCTTCAGCCATCCGAAAAGGCGCCTTAATTCGGAGCGCACGATGGCGTGATTGCTGAGGCCCGCGAAGAGCACCTCGATTGTGTCGAGCACCACGCGCCGGGCGCCAATCGAGTCGATCGCCTCGCCCAACAGGATGAACAAACCTTCCAGGTCGTACTCGCCCGTCTCTTCGATCTCGCTGCGTTCGAGACGGATGTGGTCAATCTTCAGTTTCTTTGCGGCGCACAGACGGCGCAGGTCGAACCCGAGCGACGCCAAGTTCTGCGCCAGTTCTTCCTCGGTCTCTTCAAAAGCGATGAAGAGCCCGGGTTCCTTGTATTGGGTTGCACCGCGGACCAGAAATTCCATGGCAAGCAGGCTCTTGCCGCACCCGGCGCTTCCGCACACCAGCGTGGGACGGCCCTTGGGCAAGCCTCCCGACGTGATTTCGTCGAGTCCACGGATTCCTGTTGGGGTTTTTTCCAGTCCGGTCAGCGGCGCTTTGGCATGCACGCGCCGTTTCGCCATGGCCAATCACTCCTTCCTACCCGCCTGCGGCACGCGGGCGGGGGAATATGCGAAGTGTCTTTCTGAGGGCAGGATGCTAAAGCGCGGAGTCGCTGGACGCATCCGCGCGAAACGGAATCCTGAGCTTTCATCCAGCCGGTGGCGGCTACGCGATGAAATCGGGGGCGGCTCGGCGATCGCTCCCGTCAGAGGAGAGAGGTTAGAACTACCACCAGCAATGATCGCATACCACATTTCCGAAAACAAATACAGTCATTGCTCTAGAGGAGCCTGAATTAGCGCAATCCGCTGGACTTAGGGTTTGTTTCGGAGGCTGGTGAATTCTATTTGGATGAGCTTTGAATTATCCGACTTCCAGGGTAGGAATCATATTGTCGGAGTCGCCGTTGGCCATGAGCTTGGCAAACGTCATGTCGCCGTAGGCGAAGCCCTTGTCGAACGCGTGCAGATTCAGGTTTTGGAGCGCCGGCGGCACCGAGTCGGCAACGGCCTTACGTAGGTGATCGGGTTCGAGCAGCCGGGTTACGGCTCCGAAGAAACCGACCATCACGATATTTAACACGATCTTGCGCCCCAGTTCCTCGGCCAGCCGCGTCGCCGGTACGCCGAAAACCCGCACTCCAGCAGGCACCTCGTCGACGCGCACCAGGTCTTGCTCGATGATCAGGATTCCGCCGTGCTTCAATTCGGGCGTGAACCGCGTGTAGGCCTCCTGCGACATGACGACCAGAACATCGGGCTGCGTAATGTACGGGTACAGAATCGGTTCGCTCGAAAGAATCACCTGCGCGCTCGACGACCCGCCGCGCGCCTCCGGGCCGAAGCTCTGCGTCATCGTCGCATACTCGCCTTTGTGAATCGCCGCCGCCTTGCCGATGATCGCTGCCGCGAGGATCACCCCCTGCCCGCCGAAGCCTGCAATCCGAATCTCGCTCAGAGTGTGCACGTCGTCTCCTCCGTGGCGCAGCCTGTCTCCGGCTCCGCGTAACGCTCCCCCAGCGACTCCACCATCTGCGTCCGCATCAGCTCCAGGTAATCGGGCCGCTGCCGGTCCACGAACTTCCCTACGATGATTTCGCCCGATTTCGTCAGCCCGCACTCCCCGGTTGGCGCGCCGTTGCGGATCTTGCTGGCGCTTTTGTAATACTTCATCGCCTCCAGGCCATCGCCCATCTTGTTGCGCCGCTGGTAGAGCGTGGGACAGGGCGAGAGCACTTCAATAAAGCAGAACCCCTTCTTCTTGAAGATCTCTTCCATGGCGCGGCTGAGCTGCATGACGTGGTAAGTGGTCCAGCGCGCCACGTACGACGCTCCGGCCGCTTCCGCCAGGGCCACCAGGTTGAACGATGGCTCGAAGACGCCGTAAGGCGCCGTCGAGGTGTTGGCGTGGCCGGGAGTGGTGGGGGCCGTCTGTCCCCCTGTCATCGCGTAAATCATGTTGTTGACGCAGATCACCTTGAGGTCCATGTTGCGGCGGGCGGCGTGGATCAAATGATTCCCGCCGATCGCAAACAGATCGCCGTCTCCCGAATACACCACCACTTGCAGTTCCGGGTTCGCCAGCTTCAGGCCGGTGGCGAAGGGAATGGCGCGCCCGTGGGTCGTGTGGAAGGAATCGAGCCGCGCATAGCCCGCCACGCGGCCGGTGCAGCCGATTCCCGAGACGATCGCGACTTTATCGAGGTTCGCTTTGGAATTCAGCAGCGCGCGGGTGAAGCAATTGACCGTCGTTCCTATGCCGCATCCGGCGCACCAGATGTGCGGCATGCGCTCCATCCGCAGAAAAGGCTCCACCGGGTTCTGCGCATCCTCCGGAATCTCCATCACGCATTCCATCTCGCTCATCGGATCGCCTCCACAATCGCGTCCAGAATAGCCGCCGGCTGGTGTACTCCTCCGCCGGCATGCGAGACGGCCACCACCCTGGCTTTCCCGGCCGCCGCCCTCTCCACCTCATGTACCATCTGGCCGAGGTTCAGCTCGGGCACGACGAACGCCTTCACGCGCCCCGCCAATTCGCGGATGTGCTGTTCCGGGAACGGCCAAGCCGTAATCATGCGGAACTTACCCGCGCGAATCCCGCGCTCCCGAGCCATCTGCAGCGCGCGCTGCGCCACCCGGGAGGTGATTCCGTACGAGACCACCACCACTTCGGCGTCCTCCAGGTGTTCCGTCTCGCATAGCCCGCGTCCGTTGGCGAGCGGCTTGAGCTTGTCCTGCAGCCGGCGCACCAGCCGGTCCTGCGTATCGATGCCCATGCTCGGATACCCGCGCTCGTCGTGCGTGAGGCCGGTCATGTGAAAGCGGTAGCCCGTGCCGGCTCGGACCATGTCCGGCACGAGGTCCGCCTTCGGAGCATAGGGGCGATACTGGTCCGGCGGCACGCCGGTGAACCGCCGCGGCGTGATCTCGATTTCCTCCGCCTTCGGGATCACCACCTTCTCGGTCATGTGCCCCACGCACTCGTCGAGCATCACCATGACCGGGACGCGAAACTCTTCCGCGAGATTGAACGCTTCGATGGTTAGGCTGAAGGCCTCCTGCGGCGAATTCGGGCATAGCGCGATAACGCCGTAATCGCCGTGCGATCCCCAGCGCGCCTGCATCATATCCGCCTGCGCAGGCAGCGTCGGCAGCCCGGTCGACGGGCCCCCGCGCTGCACGTTAACGAACACGCAGGGCGTCTCGGTCATGGCGGCATAGCCGATGTGTTCCATCATCAGGGAGTACCCTGGCCCGGAAGTGACCGTGAACGCCTTGGCGCCGCCCCAGACCGCGCCCTGAATCGCGATCGAGGCGGCCAGCTCATCCTCCATCTGGATGAAGACGCCGCCGACGGTGGGAATGCGCGCGGCAAACCGCTCGACCACCTCCGTAGAGGGAGTGATCGGATAACCTGCGGAAAATCGCGCACCGGCTGCGAGGGTTCCCTCACAGCAAGCGTGATCCCCGTCGAGAAAATGAACACCCGTCAGCACGCCCTTCGGGTCAGCGTGCATACCGGTCTCCGAAGATTGCGAAATCGGGACAGTACATCCCGCACAGGTCGCATCCGCTGCATTTCTCTCCAGCTACAACGTTTGGCGGGTGGTAGCCCTTCGAGTTGAAGGCAGAAGAGAGGGCCAGCACGTGGGTGGGGCAAAACTCAACACAGAACCCACACCCCTTGCAGCGTTCCGCTGCAATCGCAACAAAACCTTTCGCCATGAGATTTCTCCGCTAAGTACGGATTGGAGTCCTGCACGGCAATGGCCAGAATAAGAGTTTCATGTCCGGTTTTTTCAGCCCGTGCTACTTTGATTAGTGTTGTGTCTTCGCAGTGCCTTGACTGGCAGATCCCTGACATGAACCAGTTAGCTATTCACCCCGACGACATCCGGGCGGCAGCCGAGCGGATACGCCCGCTGGCGCGGCGCACTCCGGTGCTCACCTCGCCGGCTTTCGATAGCGAGGCCGGCTGCCGCGTCTTCTTCAAATGCGAGAACCTGCAACTGGGCGGTGCGTTCAAGATCCGTGGCGCCGCCAACTTGATCCTCTCGCTGCCAAAAGGATCGCTCGATCGCGGAGTGCTGGCCTATTCGTCCGGCAATCACGCGCAAGCGGTGGCGATTGCGGCGCGCCATGTGGGCGCCACGGCGACCATCGTCATGCCGGAGGACGCGCCGCGCTCCAAAATGGAGGCCACCCGATCGCACGGCGCGCGCATCGTCACGTACAACCGGTTCACGGAAAACCGCGAACAGATCGCCGAAAGGATCCGGAACGAGACGAACGCAACGCTCGCGCCGCCATTCGATCACCCGATGATCATGGCGGGGCAAGGCACGGCCGCGCTCGAACTGCTCGAGGAAACGGGCCCGCTGGATGCCCTGATCACCCCGGCTGGAGGCGGCGGTCTGCTCTCGGGGTCCGCCACCATCGCCAAGCAAGTTTGCCCGGCGATCCGGGTCTTCGGAAGTGAGCCGGAGGGCGCCAACGACACATTCCTGTCGATGCTCGCCGGCCAGCGGGTCGCCGTGCAGCCGGACACGATCGCGGATGGCCTGCGCGCCCCCAAACCCGGCGAACTGACATTCCCGATAATGCAAAAGCTGGTCGAGCGCATCGCCCTGGTGAGCGACGATCAGATCCGGGCCGCCGTCAAGTTTCTGCTGTTGCACCTGAAAATTCTGGTCGAGCCCAGCGGCGCGGTTCCCGCAGCGGCGCTCCTCTTTCATAAACTGCCCGCGGACGTACATTCGGTTGGTGTGATCCTTTCCGGCGGCAACATCGATTTCGAGGACTTGGCTCAGTACTGATTGCTAAAATTGCCGTGTGTCTCGCGTCCTGATGGTTGCCTCGGAGGCCGCCCCGGTGGCGAAGACTGGCGGATTGGCCGACGTGGTCGGAGCATTGCCGGCAGCGCTGCACACGCTCGGCGACGAGGTCGCGGTCGTCATTCCGCGTTACCGCTCGGTTGACCTGAAGGGAGCGCGGCGGGTTTATGACAGGCTCGCGATTTTCCTCGGCGTGGACCGGTACGACTGCTCCATTTACCTGGCGCCCGAAGAGAACACTGTTTATCTGGTCGATTGCCCCGAGCTATACGAGCGCGACGGTTTTTACGGCGACGCCGGGCTCGACTTTCCCGATAACCACATCCGCTTCGCTGTCCTGGCGCGCGCCGCTTTCACGGTCGCCCGCTACCTGTTCCGGACCGATATTCTGCATTGCCACGATTGGCAGGCCGGCCTGGTGGCGCCGTATCTGCTGACCACGTTTTCCTCCGATCCGACTTTTTTGGGGGTGAAAACGCTTTTCACGGTTCATAATCTCGGGTACCAGGGACTATTCCCGAAGACCGTGCTGCCGGAGATCGCCCTCGACCCCAAGCTCTTTCGGCCTGACGGACTGGAATTCTTCGGCCAGCTCGCCTACATCAAAGGCGGAATCGCCTTCGCGGACGCGCTGAACACCGTCAGTCCCACGTACGCCCGCGAGATTCAGACGCCGGAGTTCGGCTTCGGTCTGGACGGCGCTTTGCGCGCCCGCGCGAACGTGCTGACGGGAATTCTGAACGGGGTCGATTACCGGGACTGGAACCCGGAGACCGATCCCCTGATTCCGGCGCGCTACTCGGCCGACGACCTCAGCGGGAAACGTATCTGTAAGGAGCAGTTGCTGTCCGAGATGGGCCTGCCCGCGGCGGCCGTTGACCAGCCGCTGCTCGGCGTCGTCTCACGGTTTACCCGTCAGAAGGGCACCGAGTTGATTGCCGAAATCCTGCCGGAGTTGGTTTCCGACGGAATGAACCTGGTGGCCGTGGGCACCGGCGAGCCGGAGTACGAGGAAGCGCTCACCAGGATGGCCGCCGAATACCCCGGCCAGGTGGCGATCCGGATCGCTTTCGAGAACAGCCTGGCGCACCGGATCGAGGCGGGCGCGGATATCTTCCTAATGCCCAGCCGGTATGAGCCGTGCGGCTTAAATCAAATTTACAGTTTGAGATACGGTACGGTCCCGGTGGTCCACGCAACCGGCGGCCTGGATGATACCATCGAGGATGGCACGGGCTTCAAATTCCGCGAGTATTCGGCGGGAGCGTTTCTCGCCGCGGTACGCGAAGCGGCCCTGGCGTTTGCGGATCGGGAGGGCTGGAAGGCCCGGATGATCCGAGGTATGGAAAAGGACTTTTCCTGGAAGCAGTCGGCGTCGGCCTATTCCGCGCTGTACCGGCAGCTGCTTGGAAGGGGTTGAATCTTTTCGCTTAACCCAGCATTCTAATAAGCTAGGAGACGAAATGGCAGGTCAGAACACATTGACGTTTACCGATGCAAGCTTCGATCAGGACGTGCTGCGGTCGGAAGTTCCCGTCCTGGTGGATTTCTGGGCCGAGTGGTGCGGACCCTGCCGGCAGATGGCCCCCACGATCGATGTCGTGGCGAGCGAGTATGCCGGAAAGGTGAAAGTCGGTAAGCTGGACGTGGATTCGAACGGCAACACCGCCATGCGCTACAACATCCGCGGAATCCCGACCTTGTTATTGTTCAAAGGCGGCGCGGTTGTGGAACAGCGAGTGGGCGCAATCGGCAAATCCGAAGTACAGAAGATGCTGGAGCCTCACGTACTGGTGCCGAAATAAGGTTCTTGTGAATTGCGGGCCGGGACCGGAAGGTTCCGGCCTTTTTTGTGTCTATTCGCGGACTCCCGCCGGAACACGCGGGTGGGCCTCATTCCACTCGCGATCCAAATCGGCGCCGTTGTTCTCCTGGCACGGCACGCAGTAGCGCGCCCAGGGCACGGCCCGAAGACGTTTGGCGGGAATCGGCTCCTCGCACGACAGACAGATTCCGTAATCCCCGGATTCCAGGCGATCGAGAGCTTCGTCAACCAAGCGGAGCTGGTTGTAATCGAGGCTGTTCAGGTGCAGTGAGACGAACTCGTCGTGCGTGATCTGAGCCTGATCTTCTTCGGCCACGCGTCCCATGCGGGCGAGCGTGTCAAACTTGGTGCCGAGCGTGGAAAGGACGTCTGCCCGCTTCTCGAGGAGTCTCTCGCGGTATGCTTCGTTGCCCTCGGCTTTGCTCTCGCCGCTGGTCGCAACCGGTGCCGGGCGTTTTTTCATCGAATCCTCCGTCCTTCTCTATCGGTAGAACACGTAACTCACAACACTGCGATGGTTGAAAAAAAGTAACAGACATCCGGTTTGGACGCAATATTAATCTTTGCAGGTGTTTCACCCTTCTCCGGAGGAGTCCGTGACGGTACGTAAGAAGATACCGCCCCCGTGCATTTCGTGGGACAAGGCTCCGCCTTTCCGGGCGCGCAAGGCAGAGCCCTACGCTATCTCGCAGTCATTCACCTGCCGGGAAGGGGCATATTCTGGGATATGTCCGAGAGCATCTGCTGCTCTTCCGGCGTGTACTTAGTCTTGAAATCGTCGCTCGCGATGCGGGCCTGCCGCTCGTTTTCGGGCATGCGGCGCAGGCGCTGCAGCTCGGGGCCGAGCTGGCGGCGGCGGTCGTCGGGCAGGTGGTTGAATGCCTGGATCTGCCGGCGGACGAGATTCTGCTTTTCCGGCGGCAAGCTCGAAAGCATCTGGTATTGCCGGATCATTCGCTCGCGTTGCTGCGGCGGGAGACTGTCGAACTTTTCCAAGCGCTCCCGGAGTTGCGCCTGCCGCTGCGGCGGAAGCTTCTCCAGCGCGCGCTCGCGCTCCTCCGGCGTCATCTGCATGAGCTGTTGGGCGACGAGGCCGGGGTTGGCGATGCGAGCCCCGCCGCGAGGGCCTTTCGGCGCGGTGACGCGCGCGGGCGGACTTTCGCGCTGCCTGCGCGCCTCTCCCTTTTGTGCAATCAGGCCGGGAGTGAGCGCCAGCAGCAGCACGCCGCCGATTTGAAGGGAACGCGGCATTTCAACCTAGATCTCGGAGTCGCCTCCCGACGGGGGAACCGCACGCGTAAATTCGCGGAGCATTTCCATATCGTCGAGCGCATGCTCCACCTGTTCCGGCTGCAGGATTTGGATTTGAGCAGCGTTGGGCCGCGGTGCGACAAGGGGAGGGGCCGGCCGCTCCATCAGGAAGCCCACCGCCAGCAACAGAGAAGCGGTCGCCGCAACAGGGATGGCCGGCCACCCCACGAGGGGCCGCAAAATCCCCATTACACGATCGGGCCAGGAGGGTTGCTGCGCAATCCGTTCGTAGATGCGGCGATCGAAATTGTCCGCCACCGGAGGCGCCTGCCAGCTGTCGAGCGCCTTCCAGACTGCCTGCTGGCCCGCAGCGAAGTCGCGGCAGGCGGCGCAGCCGGCGATGTGCTCGTCGAGGCTGCTCGCGCGGCGCGCGTCTTCGGTGAGGGTGGCGTAAGCCAGCAGCTCCGAAACTTCTCCAGTCTCCAACGGACATTTCATAAGAACCTCTAAACCATGTGCGCCAGGCGGGCGCGCAACGTCTCGTACGCTCGAAAGAGCAACGACTTCACCGCGGATTCGGAGCACTGCAGGGCCTTGGCAATCTGCGCGTACTCCATTTCCTCATACTTGTGCATCAACACCGCGGCCCGCTGTTTCTCCGGCAGAGCGGCGATCGCACGACGCACTTCCTCAAGGTGCGCCTGCCGCACCATCTGCTGTTCGACCGAAGGCCGCGCGTCCGAGAGTTCCCGGGCGGGTGCCTCTCCGGGCCGCTCGTCCAGCCTCTCTTCCAATTTCGCATGTTTGCCGTCGCGCAGAGCGTTCAGAGCCAGGTGGCTCGCGATTCGGAACAGCCACGTCGTGAACTTGGCGGATGGCTCATAGGTGTTGCGCGAACGGTAGACCCGCAGAAACACTTCTTGCGCCAGTTCCTCGGCCACCGCCTGATTCTGCACCATGCGGTAAAGGAAGTGGACGACAGCGCTGCGGTGCTTCTGCAGCAACAATGCGAAGCTGGCGTTATCCCCTGCCCTGACCCGGATCATCAGCTGGGCGTCGCAGTCCAGGGTTGCGGCGATACCCCCCATATCTGTCTCAACCCGTTCATCGGCCCTGGGTTGCGGTCGCATGCGGAAAACTATTCGCCTTTGAGAGAACGCTCCATCAGACGCTGTACTGCCTCGCGCGGTGAGACCCCGAAATGCAGTATCTGGTACATTTGCCCGGCGATGGGCATCTCCACCGAGTGCCGCCGCGCCAGTTCTACGGCGGCCGCCGTGGTTTGAATCCCTTCCGCGACCATTTTCATCGACCCAGTGATCTCGTCGAGCTTTCGCCCACGCGCCAGCTCCACGCCTACCGTCCGGTTGCGGCTCAGCTCACCCGTGCAGGTGAGCACCAGATCTCCCAAACCCGCCAGACCGGCAAGAGTTTTCGGTTGACCACCTAAAGCAACTGCGAGACGGGTCATTTCCGCTAAGCCACGTGTAATCAGGGCCGCCATGGCATTGTGGCCAAGACCGGCCTGGTGGACGATGCCCGCCCCGATTGCTACTACATTCTTAATAGATCCGCCGATTTCGACACCGGCAGGGTCGGAACTCGTGTATAAGCGGAAGGTCGGGCCGGAAAAGGAAGCTTGCACGCACTCTGAGACGACGGGGTCCGAAGAGGCTATTACTAGCGCAGTAGGATAGAGCGCCGCGACATCCCGGGCGAATGTTGGTCCCGAGAGGACACCCAAACTGGGAGAGAAATGTTTCGCGAGGACTTCTCGGATTACCTCCGATGATCGTAGTAGAGTATTTGTTTCCAGGCCTTTGGTAGCAGTTACAAACACCATATCCGGGCGCAGAAGCGGAGCCGCGCGCTCGTACACGGTTCGCACCGAGTGGGAGGGCAGCACGCTCAGGACGATACCCGCACCATCCAGCGCCTCGGCTAAGTCATTCGTGACACGGATATTGTCTGGAAGCAAGAAGTTCCGGAGGTAGATGTCGTTCTCGCGGGATTGCCGCATGCGGAGGGCGAGGTCAGGCTCAAAGACCCACAGACGGACGTCTGAGAATTTAGGGCTTAGGACGATAGAGAGGGCCGTCCCCCAACTGCCCGCGCCGATGATCGCGAGCGGGCCCACTAACGGCCTCCGAGGTTGAAGGTGTGCTCAGAACCTCGCCGCAGTCTCTCAATATTAGTTTTATGTTTGTAGATGATGAACACTGCGGCAATCATAGAGGCTGCGAAAATCGGCCAGGAGGCGTGCAGGATAAGCCAGACCGCCAACGGGAAAGTGGCGGCGGCGGCAATCGATCCGAGGGAGATGTGGCGCGTCCAGGCGACAACTCCTACAAATACGATAAGGACCGCGATCAGCGGAACGGGGGTGAGCCGGAGGAACGCTCCCACAAAGCTCGCGACGGCCTTGCCTCCCCGGAACCCCAGAAAGACTGGATACGCATGCCCTGCCATAACGGCAAGCGCGGCGGCGCTGCTCCAAAACTCGCTATTTCCGGTCAGACGGCCAGCAAGCCATACGGCGGCATAGCCTTTGGCGATATCGAGCGCGAGCGTGGCGAATCCGGCCACGGTCCCCTGCGTACGCAGCACGTTGGTCGCGCCGATATTTCCGCTGCCGGCGGCGCGGACGTCGGCGCCGCTCTTCCATTTGACCAGCACATATCCAAAAGGAATCGCGCCCAGCAGGTAGGCGGCAAGCAGCGCCAGAATCGGCATCATCGCGTCGCGAATGGAAACTCCGCAAGCTTAGTGTACACAGAACCGGTGGGTCTCAGTTTGCTTTGATACAGAAAGAAGCGGTCAGCCGTGAACCGGCCAAAATCGAGTGAGGGCATGGCAGCTATCGTCTCGCGCAAGGGTTGCAGGTCGAGCCGCTCCTTGATGCGGGCCAGGGTCAGGTGCGCGGAAAAGGCGCGATCTTCCGAGGCGATGCCGAGGGTGGACGTGGCCCGGTCCGTGTCAGCGGCAAGGGCCTCCAGCCCGGGCGCCTCGATTCCGCACCAAAACACGCGCGGCGAATGCGGGTTGGGGAAGAACCCCACTTTGCGGATGTGAACCTCGATTTCCGGGCGCGCCGGCAAATCACCGAGCGTCTGCTTGAGTTCTTCGAGCCGCTCCTCCGGCCACTCGCCGATAAATTTTGTGGTGATGTGCAGGTTTTCCGGGGGCGACCACTGGATGCGCGCGGTGGGACGGAGGCGATCGAGCAGCTTGACAAGGTTTCGAACGACCTCGTCCGGGAGGTCCAGCCCGGTAAAGAGACGCATGCGAGAGTCCCATTGTAGCGGCGCTGGGGAGATGATGGCAGGAGGGATGAAGTGGACCGGCGCGCCAAGACCGCCGGCGCTATTATGACGCAATTGGGCAGAATTCTTCCGCGGAGCTTCTACAAGCGGCCGACCGTCACGGTTGCGCGTGAACTGCTGGGGAAGGTGCTGGTCCACGGGCCTGCCG
>CAYMHP010000108.1:0-516 GCA_964390225.1 uncultured Solibacteraceae bacterium | reverse complement strand
CCTGCCGCCGGCATGATCGTGGAGACGGAAGCGTACCTGGGCGGCGACGATCTGGCGGCGCACTCCTCTCGCGGACTGACGGACCGCACGCGGGTGATCTTCGGGCCGCCGGGGCATGCCTATGTTTATTTCATTTATGGCATGTACGAGTGCCTCAACCTGGTGGCGGAGCCGGCCGGCAAACCCGGGTGCGTGCTCGTGCGAGCGCTGGAGCCGGTCGTGGGTGTGGAACTGATGAGGCGGCGGCGTCCCGCGGCACGGCGCCTGGAGGATTTGGCTTCCGGCCCGGGAAAACTGACCCTGGCTATGGGCATCACCCGGGAGCACAACGGGTGCGATGTGACGCGCGGCGCGCTGGTGGTTCGCGAGCCCGCCACCGCGCGCGAATTTGACGTTCAGGTTACGCCGCGCGTGGGCATACGGGAATGCGCCGACTGGCCGCTGCGGTTCCTGATCCGCGGCAACGGGTTCGTCAGTAAGGCCCGCGTTGCGCCGGAAAAGATGGCTACGGAAATT
>CAYMHP010000107.1:0-16464 GCA_964390225.1 uncultured Solibacteraceae bacterium | reverse complement strand
GCTTTAACCTGTATCGAGCGGCCCAACTCAACGGCAGAGCGGCCCCCTGTTACAGCTCGGCACAAGCTATGAAGTCTCTGGAAGAGGTCTTTGATGAGACGATGCCGCGGGAGATGGGATATGACTACTCAGGTATTTCTTTCCAGGAGAAGAAGGCGCAGGAGGGAGTGCCGGCATCGGTCATCTTTGCATTCTCACTTCTGTTCGTGTTTCTGATTCTGGCCGCTCTTTATGAAAGCTGGACGCTTCCCTTCAGCGTGCTACTGAGCACGCCTGTTGCGGTGTTCGGCGCCTTCGCCGTCCTCTGGCTGCGCCGCACCGTTCTCAGCGCTCTGCTTCCGCCCTACATGGTGCAGATCGAAAGCGACGTCTATTCGCAGATCGGCCTCGTGATGTTGATCGGCCTCTCCGCAAAAAATTCCATTTTGATCGTCGAATTTGCGAGAGACCAATTGGACAAAGGAAAGAGCATCGTCGATGCTGCTCTCGAAGGGGCCAGGCTCCGCTTGCGGCCGATTCTGATGACCTCCTTCGCTTTTATTCTGGGTAGCGTTCCGCTTTGGACGGCGTCCGGCGCCGGTTCCGTGGCACGGCAGATCATGGGTACGACGGTGATCGGCGGCATGCTGGCGGCTAGCCTCATCGGCATCTTCTTCGTGCCCGCGGTCTTCTACGTTGTGGAGAGGCTATCGGGCTCCGCAAAAGAGGAACCGGTGGAGGTTCTGGTGCGGAGGCCGCTCCGCTCGGAGGGGGATTAACAATGAACCAAACCCGATTTGCGGAGGGTGCTGTAAATCTGGGCCGCGCTGTCCTACCTGCAGGTTGCTTCAGTCGGCTGGACCCGCTGAAAGCGCGTCCGCAGGCTGAAAGCCTGCCCCACCACTTCTGGGGGATAGCTTCTATCGCCTGCACCCTCTTTCTCCTGACCGGCTGCGCAGTGGGGCCGAATTACCGGCGGCCGGCGATCCAAGCACCAACCGCGTTCCGGGCTCCGACGCCGCTCCCGGAGGCCGAATCCTCCTCGCTCGCGGATTTGAAATGGTTCGATGTATTCAAGGACGAGAAACTTCAGGAACTCATCCGAACCGCTTTAGCCCAAAACTATGACTTGCGCGACGCCGCGGCCCGCGTCGAAGCCGCCCGCGCCAATCTGGGCATCACCCGCTCGGAGCAATATCCTACCTTTGCGGCCAGCGCGGATATCACGACGACCCGTTTTTCACGAAACGGCCAATTGCCCCTGCCGGCCGCAATCGTGCGCTCCCAGAACCGCACGTTCGGCAGTGCGACTTTGGATCTCCTTTCATTTGAGGTCGACATCTGGGGCCGCCTGCGCCGCGCAACCGAGGCGGCCCGTGCGAACCTCTTGAGCGCCGACGAGACCCGCAAGGCAGTGATCACGACTCTGGTCAGCGACGTCGCTACGGCATATTTCAACCTGCTGGAGTTAGATGCGGAGTTCGACATTTCCCGCCGGACGTTGGCCACCCGCCAGGCATCCTTGGACTTGATCAAGAACCGTCAGAACGGTGGAGTCGCCACGTTATTGGAGTTGCGTCAGGGCGAGCAACTCGTTTACACCGCAACGGAGACCATTCCTACCCTGCAGCAGGAGATCGAACAGACCGAAAATGCGATCAGTCTCCTGCTCGGGAACAACCCCTCGGCGATCGTGCGCGGGCAGAGCTTGACCCAACAGGGATTGCCTCCCGACGTGCCGGCCGGTCTGCCTTCCGCGCTGCTGGAACGGCGTCCTGATATTCGCGCCGCCGAGGAAAACCTGGTCGCGGCCAATGCGGAGATTGGCGTCGCCAAGGCGGCATACTTTCCGCAAATCAGCTTGAGTGGCTTCCTCGGCGGGCAGAGCACTCAACTCTCGAGCCTGTTCAGCAAGCCGAACGGCGCCTGGGCGTTCGTGCCGCAGGTCACGCAACCAATTTTCACCGCAGGTCGCCTGAAGTCCAATGTGAAACTGGCCGAGGCCCTCCATCAGAGCGCGCTGGTGGAATACGAGAAGGCCATTCAAACGGCTTTTACCGAAGTTTCCGATGCGTTGATCGCGCACCAGAGAATGAGAGAGAGCCGGATCCAACAGGAGCTTCTGGTCACCGCCCTGCAAGATCGCACGAGGCTGGCGTACGTTCGTTATCGTGGTGGAGTGGACACGCTGCTGAACGCGCTGGATGCCGACCGGGACCAGTTCCAGGCAGAATTGAATCTGGCGCAACTGCGCCGCAACGAGTTGCTCGCGGTCGTGCAGCTCTACAAAGCTCTCGGCGGAGGATGGCAATAGCGTGAGAGCGCAGTCATGACGCAAGGGTCGACATCCTATACGTCCACTTCTCCGGTCCGCGGGCCGGCGTACCCGGCGGCCCGGGCTGTTTCGCCAACGCTCCATGGGTATTTTTCGGAGAAGGCGGCGAAACTGCAAAGCCTTGACGAACCAATTGGCGCCGTCCCCGACGCCGGAATCATCGAAGCGATCATCAATGCGGCGTTTTGGACGAGCCTCCGGCGCGAAGAGGGCCACGCCTCGAAAATTTCGCTCGCATTCGTTTCGCCCGGCCAAGCGGAGTACCCGCTGATTTTCGAGAGATCTCTGCCCCTCGAGCCAGCCGTGCTGACGCGAATCGCGCCGGCTGTCGAGCGCGCGGGAATCCATTTAGGTGTTTCGATGGGCGTTTGGAGCGGTTCTGAGGGAGAACTATCGGTGTGGGGAGCGGCCCGCGGCATTCCCAAGCTCTGTTTGGTGGTCGAAGCAGCCGCCCCGGGACTAATCGTCGTCAAATATCAAAGCGGCGGCGCCTCCGGCAAGTTCGTCAACGTCGCGGTGCTGGAGGGCGATCAGGTGAAGCTCGTGAACCGCCATCCCTCCGGCGTTCCGAATTACCCTTCGCTACTAAACTCTCTGCTGGGCTTCGATTCCAGCAACTCGTGGATGCGGGCGCCGAGCATCTTCGTGCAATTGGCCGTTGCCATGCGCTCACACGGGCATGGAGGCTCACTTCTGGTTGTTCCTTCCGGCACCGGCGCGTGGCGCGATTCGATTGTTCCGCCGATTCCGTATGCCTTGTCACCGCACTTCTCCGGACTGGCGGATCTCAGCGATGCCGATCCGGACCGGGCCCGGCGGCTGGTAGATGGCGTCGCGGGCCTGACGGCGGTGGACGGCGCCGTTGTCCTCACGGATCGACATGAGTTGCTCGGCTTCGGCGCCAAAATCATGCGGCGGAAAGGCCGCCCCCAAGTGGAGCAGGTCCGGGTCATGGAGCCGGTCGAGGACGGCGTCGCCGCGCTCGTCCACCCCGAGCACCTCGGCGGAACACGCCATCTTTCCGCCGCGCAGTTCGTTCACGATCAGCCGGACGCCGCCGCACTAGTGGCATCTCAGGATGGTCGGTTCACCATTTTCGAATGGTCCCCACACGAGGAAATCGTGTACGCCCATCGCGTGGAAACACTGTTGCTGTAGGCTGTCCCACCTCGCAGGAGTCATCATGCCTGAGCCGCCGCCGAGACCGATTCGATGTTTCCGGTGCTTTACCGGGTGGTAACGGCTTTTTCGAATCCAGGAAAGGAGCCTTCCGGTTTAAGATCGTGTCATGCGAGCTGATATCGTCCCCGGAGCGATTTTCCCCGACTACGAGCTTAGTGATCACACCGCGAAACGCCGCAAGCTCTCCGAACTGCAGGGAACTGATCCGATGGTTCTGGTTCTGAGCCGCGGCGGCTTTTGTCCGAAGGACCGACGGCAGGCCGAAGGTCTCGTCGCCCTTCACCGGGAGTTGGAGGTGGGTTATTGCCGGCTGGTCACGATCAGCACGGACAACATCACCGAGACAAACGAGTATCGCAGCGGAGTCGGCGCCCACTGGCCTTTCCTCTCCGACGCGGGCCGCGTCTTGCAAAGGGACCTCGACATCGCGGAGTATACGGATGCCGTGCACAATCCCATGATTCCCCATACGATTGTTCTCGAGCCCGGTCTGGTGATTTACAAGATCTACAACGGATATTGGTTCTTCGGACGCCCCACGCAGGAGGATCTGCGGCAGGACCTGCGTGCCGTTATCAAGAAATGCCGGCCGGACTGGGACATCACCACCCCAGAGCTCAACGCGGCGTGGCAGCAGGGACGCAAAGAGCTCTTCTACCCCTACGGGAAGACGTACGTGCAGACCATCGCCGAGCGGGAATAGCAAACGCTATTGACCCGCGGGTCCGCTCTCGATTGCCGAGGACGGACGCTCCTCGACCACGAGTTCCGCGCGTCCCACCAGACGCGTGTCTACCGCCAAGGACCTAATCCGAGCTTCGATCATGCCATTAATCGTGAATCGAGCCTTCCGGGACATCGTATGTACCGAGCCCGATCAGCGGCGCCACGATAACCTCGCCGCGGCGCACGCGAGCCGCGCGATCGGGTGTCGCATCGATCCATAAGAAGGCTAGGCCGGCATCCAGGCGCGCTTGCATGCGCGCGTGGCGCTGCGTAGATAGTCGCGCCAGGGGCCTATGGTGGAAACGTCTGACGATCTGTCAGCAATTGGGCAGAGTGCTGAGATGCTGGCAGTAAATGGCAGTGCGGGCCGGCATGGTTGCGGCGACTGATCGACGTCTGGCGACCGCGCGACAGGAAAAACGGCCATACGCGCTCGCTTTTTCCGAATTAACTGCCGAATGTGCTTCGTTTTTGAATTGCAGTTCATTTGGACACGAAGATGCGTTAGCAATCGCGAGGTCAGCCAGCAGCCGCGAGGCGCTGGGTTCCTACATCGAAAAAGGTGGGTTAACAATATGCTCAAAAAGCGTCATTTGTCGATTGCGATTCTTAGCGGTGTGCTGGCATCGGTGCCGGCGGTTGCGCAGGAGGGTGGCAGGTCTGAAGTCAGCGTGCAGGCCTTCGGTAGCTTCGTGACGAGCACAACCAGCGACGGGGTTCAACAAAGCGCCACGAATAGCGGAGGTGTGCTGGCGACTTACCGTTTCCTTTTCACGGAACATCACGGAGTCGAGGTAAATTATGGTTACTCGCTCAATACGCAGTCGTACGGTTTGCCGACGGGGTCAGCGGGCTTCAAGGCCAATCAGCACGAAGTCACGGCAGCGTACGTCTACCGTCACCGTTTCTTGGGCTTCACACCATTCGTGGAGGCCGGCGTAGGCGGTTTGGTGTTCGACCCGACAGGCGGCGTTTCGGGAGCCTCCACCCAGGCTCGCGCGGCCTTCGTGTATGGCGCGGGCGGCGATTTCAACCTGACAAAGCGCGTCTTCCTGCGCGCGGAGTACCGGGGTCTGATCTACAACAGCCCTACATTTGACTATGGCCCGGCGCAAGGCTTCGATCGCGTGACACATCGGGCGGAGCCGTCGATCGGATTCGGCTATCGCTTCTAACGGAGCGTGTTTGTGGCGGACATCGAATCGCTTGTTTCCGGCGCAAAGGCAAGAAGGAGATTCGACGTCCGCTATATGCTGGTCTGAAGACCAACTCGTCTTTCGCCCGAAATTTCCGCATTCGGCCCTTTGCCCGCATTGCCAGCTCGAACATTTTACTCACGCTCCTCGGCCGCGGGTATTAAAATGATGCGAGCGAGATTTTAAACGCGACTCAGAATCCTCGGAACGGGTTTGTTGGTTGCTGGAATCCGGGCGCACCCGGTTGCTCGTCGCGGGCGGAGGGATTCCGATGGAATTGCGATTGACTCGGCGCCATCAGCTGTGGTGGTGTGTACTGATGCTCTCTGGCCTGGGCCCTTCGGCCAGAGGCCAACTATATACCGGTTCTCTGACAGGCGTCGTAGTCGATCCTTCCGAAGCACCCATCTCCGCCGCCGTCGTGACGTTAACCGACCGAGCCCGAAGCCTGAAGATGATGTCCATCACGGATCGTTCAGGCCGCTATTTGTTTCGGTCCCTGGCTCCGGGCGGCTACAGCCTCCACGTCGAGGCAGCGGGTTTCGATCCGTTCCAACTCGAGCCGATTGCGATCGAAGTAAATGCCGGTTCTTCCGCAAATGCAAAGCTACGGGTTGCCGCGCGGGAGGAGAGAATTCAAGTGGTGTCGGCGTCCCCAGTTCTTTTGTCCGAGGATGCGACAATCGGACTCACGCTCGAACGAAGATCGGTTAACGATCTGCCGCTGGTCAACCGAAACCCATTCGACCTTGCGTTCCTCGCGCCCGGCGTGTCGCAAGCTCCGGGGGCTACGTATGGAAATGGTGTGAGCACTCCTGGGTTCGTAACGAATTTCATTTCTGATGGAACCCGAAACGCCCAGGGAGATCTCTTGCTTGATGGCATTAGCGACACCAATAGCGACAATAATCCGGGCGTCCAGAAGGCCCTCTATGTGCCTCCAGTGGAAGCGATCCAAGAATTTAAGATCCAACAGGCGAGCTTTAGCGCGGAGTTCGGAAACAGCGGCGGCACCATTGTCAACGTTGTGACAAGATCGGGGACCAACCAATATCACGGCGAACTGTTCGAGTTTCTGCGCAACAACGTCCTGAACGCGAACACGTTCTTCGCGAATTCTGCGGGTCTTTCGCAGCCGCATCTGACGCGGAACGACTTTGGTGGCACCATCGGAGGTCCGATCCAGAAGGACCGTACCTTCTTCTTTTTCGATTTCAATGCGATCCGCGCGTTGACCGGGACGGCTTCGTCGTTGGCCGGAGTGCCGGATGCCGCCGAACGCTCCGGCGACTTTGGCGAATTATGCGCTCGCGCGGGTGGCACGTTCAATGGAGCGGGAGTTTGCTCCAATCCCGCGGGACAGATTCACGACCCTTACACCAGCCAGCCTAACGCGCAGAACAACGCTGCCGGCCGTGCGCCGATCCCATTCAACGATCTGGCTACCTATATCAGCCCCGGCAATGCGGCGATTCCATTCGGTCTCGGCAATCTGCCCGTCAAGGCGGGCAACCTGATTGACCCGGTGGGCGCGAAATTTATCCAGGCGTTTCCGCTCCCGAATCGCAATGTCGGCGCACCCCACTACGATCCATATCACAATTGGCTGGCTACCGGTGCGAACCCGCTAAACCAGCAGTCTTTCGATATCAAGATCGATCATCTGTTCAGCGTCAAAGATTCCGTGAGCGCGCGTTTCTCGCACGAGTGGGACTCCGGACAGAACGCCAACTTCTTCGGAACCGTTTACGATACAAACACCCAAGGACCGACGAAACATTCGGTGCTCGCCGGCGTCGTCAACTATGTTCACACGGTCAATTCCAAAACCCTGCTGAACTTGTCGCTGGGCTACGGGCATAACTGGTATCCCACCGACGGCGTGGCGAGTTCTTACGGAGGCTTCGATCCGGTGAAGGCTCTGGGGATGCCGCCCTACATGAATGCTTCCGGTTTTCTCACACCACCTTCGGTCTGGCTGTTCAGCGCTTATGGCTGCAACGGGTTTAACGGCTGCGTGGGCGGGCAAGCGTGGTCGGTCCTAAGATTTGCCAGCGAAACCGGTCACCTGGTCGCGTCCGTGAGCCACATCTCCGGCCGGCATGAAATCAAGGCCGGCGGAGAGCTGCGGCGGCACCGCCTCAATTTCATGCAGGCCGGGACTCCCAACGGTCTATTCGCGTTCACGGCCGGAGCTACGGCCTCGGGTCTCGGCGGCGCCGGTGGCGATGCCCTGGCGAGTCTCATGATCGGCTACGTCGACAACTGGAGCCGTTATGAGATCCCGCCCTTCACTGCGACGCAAAGCTATCAGGCCGGAGGTTTTGTTCAGGACAACTGGCGGATCACCATACGGCTGACATTGAATCTGGGACTTCGATATGACGTAGAAGCGCCGCGGACAGAGCGCTACAACCAGATGAGCTATTTCGATCCCGCTGCGCCCGCGCCCATCAGCGTTCCGGGACTGAACCTTCGTGGCGCGGTGGAATTCACTGGCACCCACGGGAATCCCCGGACTGCATTCAATACGTACTGGGGCGAGATCGGGCCGCGGTTCGGTTTCGCATACAACCTTCAACCGAAGACTACTCTCCGCGGCGGATACGGGATCTACTATGATCCCTCCGATCTGGGCGTAGTCGGCAATGCGGTAACCGGAGGCTTCCTCGGGTACGATCCCGTGACCACAGGTGTCAACAACGTTCCTTCGGCGCCTTGGCTTCCGCTCGAATTTCTGCGCAATCCATTTCCGTTCGGAATTCAGACAGCCACCGGCGCCAGCCAGGGACCCTTCACCATGTTGGGCCAGGCGGTGACTGGCATTCCGATCCGCTCCTTGAACCAGACGCCACAGGAACAGGCCTGGAGTCTCGATATGCAACATCAGCTCCCCGACTCGATCGTGGTCGACGTCGGGTACATTGGGAGAAAGGGAACGCACCTCTACGCGATGGGATACGCGAACCAGTTGGATGCGCTGCCGCCCGCTGTCGCCGCTGCCTTTCGCGCGAACCCGTCCTACTATCTGCAACAGGTTCCAAATCCCTTTTATGGGGTAATCCCAGGCAGCCCCGATTTATCGGGAGCGATGCTTCCGAGATGGAAATTATCCGTTCCATACCCGCAATACAGTTCGGGCACCGCCCCCGGAATCACGAGCAGCTTCGTTCCGTGGGCGAATTCCATTTACCAGGCCGTGCAACTACGGATCGAGAAGCGGTTCTCACATGGACTGCAGTTCCAGTTTACGTACACGTTTCAGAAGAGCCTCGACGACTCTTCGGTTGCATCGAGCGGATACTCTTTCCTGACGGGCGGCACAGCGGTATCCGAGGCGGATGCTCGGGATCCGAACAATCTGAAGCTGGATCGGTCGCTTTCGGCATTTAGCATTCCGCAAATCGCCCAGATCAGCTTCGTCTATGAACTTCCGTTTGGGCGGCGCAGGAGATTCGGCGCCACCCTCAGCCGCTGGGCTGACGCCTTCCTGGGAGGCTGGCAGGCGAACGGCATCTATCGCGTGGATAACGGTCTTCCGGTTCAACTTGGGTTGTGCGGCGGCTGCAGCGTGAACCTGCCGACGTACGGCAACCAGTATCCGGACCTGTTGGCCCCACTGCAAGTCGCAGGCACTGGCAACCTGAATCAGTATTTCGTGAACCCGCAGGTCGCGGTGAAACCCGCGCCCTACACCGACGGCAATGCGCCGCGCATTCTTCCCAATGCGCGCATTCCCGGCACCAACAACCTGACGGCTTCTCTCTTTAAGGAGGTATCGCTCGGCTTTCGCGAGGGCGCCCGGTTACAGGTCCGGCTGGAAGCATTCAATGTACTCAATCGAGTGCAGTTCGCTGCGCCAGACACAAACGTCGGCGATGCAACATTCGGCCAGATTACCGCGCAGGCCAATCAACCGCGCCAGGTGCAAGTTGGGATGAAACTGTATTTTTGAGCAGATTGGAATGTCTCGCCCTCGACACCTGTCAATTAGTTACAACTTCTACTCACTTGTGAGTTTCGTGGTTGCTGTCGCCCTCTGTCTGGCAGCCTCCAGCTGCGGTCCCTCGCGCGCCGGCGTTGCGCCGTCCATCGAGTTCACGCGCATTCCGCCGGCGGGAGACGGCAGCCCTCAACTACTCGAAACGATCCAAGGCCGTGTCCGGGGTTCCAAACCCGGGGAGCGGATCGTTTTGTTCGCCCTGAGCGGGTCGTGGTGGGTGCAACCCGTCGCCGAACAGCCCTTCACTGCAATCGAGAAGAATTCAAGCTGGAAGAACCGGACACATCCTGGCATTCGCTACGCGGCCCTCCTCGTGGACAGTGAGTATCGGCCGCCGCTAAAGGCAGACAGCCTGCCCAATCCGGCAGGCCATGTCCGGGCGGTGGCGACGGTGCCGGGCGCCGCTGCGCCTTCCGCTCCGAAGACGATTCAGTTCAGCGGCTACCAATGGGAAGTGCGCGAAATTGCAAATGATCCTGGCGGATCCATCAATCTTTTCGATCCCGAAAACGCATGGACTGACAACCACGGCTTCCTCCATCTGCGCACGACGAAGTGGAACGGAGAGTGGGTGAGCGGTGAAGTCAAGCTGACACGGAGCCTCGGGTACGGCTCCTACCGGTTTGTCGTAAGCGACGTGGCCCACCTCGAACCGGCAACCGTGTTTGCTCTCTTCACGTGGGATGACCTGGGACCGTCGCGCGAAATGGACGTTGAGTTCAGCCGGTGGGGAGAGCCGCAGGACAAGAACGCACAGTACGTGGTGCAGCCCTATGTCGTGCCCGCGAATACGGTCCGCTTTATGGTCCCTCCGGGCAGGCTCTCTGTGTCGGCGCGTTGGGACGCAGGACGGGTCGATTTCAAAACGGCGCGGGGTTCCCAGGTGGTCGCGGAACACACGTTCACGTCTGGCGTTCCATCCGCAGGCAACGAGAGAGTTCACATGAATATCTATGTCTATGACGACAGGCGACATCCGCTCCAGCATGCGTCCGAGGTAGTGATTGAAAAGTTTGAATTCCTGCCCTAGTGCGTGCCGAAGGACGCACGCGGGCCGGCTTCTGCCGGTTCTCGCGCTCAGTGTGTGTGCAATCTGGCCTTGTTATGCGATCGATCCGGACCGGGCGATGTCGCAGTACGTTCACGACCAGTGGGGGCCCGAGCAAGGGTTTCCGTTGGGGCCGGTCTATGCGATCACCCAGACTACCGACGGCTATTTGTGGATCGGAACGGAGACAGGCCTGCTGCGCTTTGACGGCTGGACCTTCCAAGTTGTCAAGGACGATTCCGGCACGTTGAGCATTGCCAGCGTCCTCGGCCTGGCGGCAGACGACGCCGGTTGCTTGTGGATCCGGCTGCAGGATCTGACCATTGTGCGCTACTGCCACGGTGTGTTTGAGCGCCCGACCAGCGACTCAGAGCAATACACCCGGATCGAAACGATGAACCAGGGGCGCCAGAAGGAACTGCTGGTTTGGAAAATGGAAGATGGGGGATTTCGTTTCCAGGGCGGTGGCTTCCGGAAGCTGGCCTCTGCCTCGGATCTGCCGCGATCTCCCGTGCTTGCGGTAACTCAAACGCCAAGCGGGGACATCTGGATGGGCACCCGCGATGCCGGCCTGTTTCGCATTAGCGGCGACAAGACGCTCCCGATCCGGAACGGCCTGCCGGATCTGAAGATCAATTGCCTGCTTCCTGACGGAGACCGCGGCCTGTGGGTAGGCACGGACGGCGGAATTGCCCATTGGAACGGAACCGAATTTACCGCGGTTGCTATACCTTTCTCAATCCGCCGCTTTCAGGCTTTATCGCTGGTGCAGGATCGCGATGGCAATCTCTGGGTCGGCACCGATTCACATGGTCTTTTGCGCCTGAATTCCCGCGGTTTCGCCTCGTTCCAGCAAGGCGACCCTTTATTGCGGCAGGCTATTACGGCCCTGTTCGAAGATCGCGAAGGCAACCTTTGGATCGGGCACGCCAATGGCATCGAACGTTTTCGAGACAGCGCATTCGTCACGTATTCCTCGCCGGAGGGATTGCCAACAGACGGAAGCAATCCGGTGTACGTCGACTCCGCAGACCGCGCATGGTTCGCATCGGTTGCCGGAGGGCTTTGGTGGTTCCAGGGTGAAAAGTACGGACGTGTTGCCAACGATGGATTGGATCGGGACGTCGTCTATTCGATTGCCGGAAAACCGGGGGAACTGTGGCTCGGCCGGCAGCGTGGCGGTCTGACGCAATTGCGGTTGGATGGCTCTTCGTTCACAGCCAGGTCTTACACCGAGTCCGATGGGCTGGCTCAGAACAGCGTCTATTCGGTATACGTCGGCGATGATTCCGTGTGGGCAGGGACCTTGAGCGGCGGAGTTAGCGTGCTGCGAGACGGAAAATTCAAAACCTACACGATCCAAGACGGACTGGCGGCCAACACAGTGGCTGCGATGCTGGAAACGCCGGATGGAACCATGTGGTTTGCCACCCCGGGAGGCTTGAGCGCTCTCGCGAACGGCCAGTGGCGGTCGTTTTACGTTCGGGATGGATTACCGTCCGACAACGTGAATTGCCTTTATCAGGATTCCGCCGGCGTGCTTTGGGCAGGTACCGCGTCCGGCTTGGCTTTCCGTCGCACGCAAGGATTTCAAGTACCGGCCAACTTACCGTCTGCGCTTCATGAACCTGTGCTCGGGCTTGCCGCAGACGCATACGGGTGGCTGTGGATGACAACCTCCAACCACGTTCTTCGCGTGAATCGCGACAAGATGCTACGCGGCGCACTAGGTGAGGGGGATGTCCGGGAGTACGGCCTGGCTGACGGCCTGCGCGGCGTGGAAGGCGTCAAGCGTCACCGGTCCGTAGTTGCCGATGGGGCGGGGCGGATCTGGATTTCACTGAATCGAGGGATTTCGGTCGCAGATCCCGCCCGTCTAACGAGAACCTCCGCGCCGGCCATCGTTCACATCGAGTCAATTCGGGATGACAACAGAGGCGTTTCTTTCGCTGAACCGGTCCATATTCCAGGCGGGCACCGTCGTCTCACGATCAATTTTGTTGGATTGAGTCTTGCGGTTCCGGAACGCGTGCGGTTCCGATATATGCTCGAAGGCTTCGATCGCGGTTGGATCGGGCCAACCGCGGCTCGTGAAGCCGTCTACACCAACCTTTCGCCGGGATCTTATCGATTCCGCGTCGTGGCGAACAATCCTGATGGCGAGTGGAGCCCGGCTGCCGCGACTGCCGCGTTCAACGTAGACCCGCTTTTCTGGCAGACGGGATCGTTTCTGATTGCATGCATACTGGCGGGTGCGTTCGTGGCGATAGCTTTTTACCAGCTACATCTGCGCCGGCTAACACGGCGCATGAATTTTCGGTTTGAAGAACGGCTGGCGGAACGGACGCGCATTGCTCAGGAACTGCACGATACATTGCTGCAGGGATTTATCAGCGCATCGATGCAGGTCCACGTCGCGGCCGATAGTCTGGCCGCGGATTCCCGGGAAAAGCCGATCTTAAGCCGGGCTCTCGAACTGATGCGACAGGTGATCGACGAAGGCAGAAACTCCGTTCGAGGTCTTCGCTCTTCCCCCAGCGCTCCGCTCGAACTGGAGCAGGCGTTCGCAGGCATCCAGCAGGAGTTCCTTCCGCGAGACGCGGGTTCCCAACCGGAATTTCGGGTAATTGTAGACGGCGAACGGAAGCAGCTACACCCGCTGATGCGCGACGAAATGTACCGAATCGGGCGGGAAGCGGTGATCAATGCATTCCGGCATGCGCAGGCAAAGAAGATTGAGGTTGAACTCCAGTACACCCCGAGGGAATTTCGGATTCTGGTGCGTGACGACGGTCGTGGAATCGACCCCGAAATACTGAAGTCGGGTCGCGATGGGCATTGGGGGTTACCGGGAATGCAGGAGAGGGCAAATCAAATCCATGCGCGGCTGCACGTGAGAAGCAGGGCCGCCGCCGGCACCGAGGTTGAGCTTTCCGTGGCGAATCATCTTGCGTTCCAGAGTCAGCCGGATCACGGCCGGCGGGGTAAGAACGCGTCTCGAAACGCGTAAGCGCGTCCGCATAACTCGTCCGGGGTATCCGCAACCTGCGGAACAGGGTTACCCCAAAAACCTTCGAATTTGTGATGTGCGCCGGCGCGGCAGTGGGGCATAGTGTGAACAGACGATCGAAAAAGATCGTTGAACCAGGCGCTTCAGAGAACCGGAGGCGTCGCAAGGAGGAAGCAAAATGGCTCGACTCGCACTACTCGATCCGACAAAAGCTGGGAGGGAAGCGCAGGAGTTGGAGAAAGAACTCCGCCACCTGGTCGTTGGACAAGACGAGGCGATTCACGAAATCGTCAGAACCTACCAGACCCACCTGGCGGGCCTATCCCCGAACGGCCGCCCCATCGGAAATTTCCTGTTTCTGGGACCCACCGGCTCCGGCAAGACGCGGATCGTCGAGGCCTTGGCGCAGTGCTTGCTCGATGATGCGAAGGCCGTAATCAAGATTGATTGCGCTGAGTTCCAGCACAGCCACGAGATCGCCAAGCTCATCGGCTCACCTCCAGGATACCTGGGCCACCGCGAAACTCACGCTTTGCTGTCGCAGGAAACGTTGAACCGGTCTCACACCGACAAACTCAAGGTCAGCATCGTGCTGTTCGACGAAATTGAAAAGGCATCCGATGCCTTGTGGAATCTCCTCCTGGGCATCCTCGACAAAGGCACCTTGACTCTGGGCGATAACCGCAAAGTCGATTTTTCGTCCGCAATGGTTTTCCTGACCAGCAATCTGGGAGCCGCCGAGATGTCTGCCCTCTCCGATCCTCGGCTCGGCTTCCACTCTCACGCCGGCGACGAAGCATCTTCGAATCAGGAAGTGGGCGACCGCATGTCACGCATCGGCATCGCCGCGGCTCGCCGCAAGTTCACGCCGGAGTTTGTGAACCGGTTGGACAAAATCGTCGTCTTCCGGCCCCTGGGCCGCGAGGAGCTGCGGAAGATTGTAGAGATCGAGATGGAGATGGTCAAAGAGCGCATATTGAACGCGACCGCGGGCAGGCCTTTTACCCTTAGCATCACCGAAGGCGCCCGCGAGTTTTTGCTGCAGGAAGGCACCGATTCCCGGTATGGAGCGCGTCACTTGAAGCGCGCCATCGAACGCCTGCTGGTCCAGCCACTTTCGAATCTGATGGCCAGTGGTCAGATCCGGCGCGGTGATTACGTGCGTGTCAGCCACGCCGCAGGCTCTCCATCCTTGGTTTTCTGTGAAACCGCAGCCCCGCACGCGTGGGAAGTTGCTACCAGCGCCGCTTAGCCATTCGCGCGGCAAATTCCTTTCAGCTTTGGAGAAGAAGGAGCTAACAAAATGACTCGTACGGAACTCAACAAACTCTCAGCGATTTTAGATGCAAAACAAGTCGAAGCGGCCCGGGCGCTCTCGAGGCGAGAGGGTCTTACCATTGAGCGGGCCCCCGACTCCCTAGACGAAGTACAATTCGCCGCCGCGCGCGAATTGTCCACTCGACACCTCGAGCGTGAGGCAAACCTCTTGCGTGAGGTGCGCGCCGCGTTAGATCGGATGGCCGACGGCAGCTACGGTCTTTGCCTGCAATGCGAACAAGAAATCAGTCAGAAGCGGCTCAAGGCCGTACCGTGGGCGACTCTCTGTATCGCCTGCCAGGAGAAGGCAGACGAAAATGGGCAGCTTCTCCGCGCCGCCTGATCCACTCCGGGATAACCGCAGCGCGGCCCACCCTGGTTCAGACAAAGGCCGATTAGCAGAAGAACTCCGGCAAGGATACATCACTGGGAAACGCTACTCCATTGGGTTACGCTAGCCCACCGTCCGCCGTGTTATCGCAAAAACCTCACATTTCGTGATGTCTCGCCGGGGCGCCCTGCCTTAATTTCGGAGCAGGAGAAAATTATGGCGTGTGCGGCTGCAGCGGCTGGAGGGGGCACGATGGAACGACTAGAACAGGCCAAGCGCCCTATTTTTTTCGAACGTCTGCGGATACGGTGGTGCCAAGTGATGCACGACGCACCGATGTGACCGATTCGCGGACATTACCGGTGCCGCTCCTGCGGCCGCACCTTTCTGGTCCCATGGAGCACCGTGGAAGTCCCCGCGGGCGAATGATCTCAAAAATCGCGTTTGGCGTGCCCGCCGCAATTTAAGCGCGTACTCTCCACGGCGCCATACGACTGAACAACCCGTCTCGCACGATCAGCGTGTGAAACAGAACTGCTCCAAAATGAGCAATGAACATCAGAAATAAGAGATAAGCGAGGACCGTGTGCGTTTTCCGTAGCACCGCGTACAGCATAAGGCTGTGCGGAAGGATGGGAAAAAGATGCAGCGAGCCGAACAGTACGATCGGGTAGCGCGCCGCCGACAACATTCCCCAGCCGACTAGCGGCAGCACAAACAGCAATATATAAAACAACCGTTCGGACGCGGACGCGACAAAGCGTTCCTGAGACGACATGGTAGCGGGAAAAGGAGGCATAGCGGAAAAGCGCCGGTTGACGTAGCGAATCACCACTACACCCAGGATCAGGATACCCAATGGGCGGTGAACGGAAACTAATTTGTGGTAGCTTGCAACCGATGCGACCATCGCTACGCCAATACCAAGCATCGTCAGGACCAGAGCAGCCGTCAACCAGTGCAGGAAACGCATCGAAGCTGTGAATTGCCGCCGCTGGGCGGCTGTGGTGGTATTCATTTGCGGACCTCGGAGGGCGTGACGGCGCTCGGGGTTTTCGTCTCGCCCGCCCGTCTTGTAAAGGACTGTGAGTAGACCGCCGATCGGGCGCTGAGGAGCGGATCGTCGGATGGCGCCATTCCGGCTGGCAAAACCAAGGGATCGAAATTGATGCTGCGGGCAGGACTAGTATCGTCGCTTTCCACGGAATTCAGCGTCAGAGTTCCCACATCCAACTGCTCGCGCCCGTCGGGCCAAGGGGCGCTGGCATCGTTAGTTATGTCGCCGGGTTGCCCAACTGTAATCATCAAGCGCCATTGGAGCGGATGCCGATGGATGC
>CAYMHP010000106.1:15299-16595 GCA_964390225.1 uncultured Solibacteraceae bacterium | reverse complement strand
CGCCGGATTTGCGGCTGCAAACGGCTGCAGGGGCACCATCGACCAGCGCACGGGAATCGATCGGCCAGACGCATTCACAAAGCGGAAGGCATTCAGACTGTTGAAGGTGGTGTTTTCGAAGCCGGACGATGGCGGGTGACGCTTGATAATTCCTAACGCCTGCACAGTTCCGGGATGTTTCACGAGAAACGGCCCCATTTTTTTCGGATCGGGTTGGTGGCTCTGGGGGTCGGGCTGCGAGGCAATCGTGAGATCATAAAACGCCTGCGGAGTGCTCACCGGAAATACCGGAAGACTGATCATCGCGGTTCGCCATTCCTCGCCAGCGGGTAGCGAGAACCAAAGCCCCAGGCCGCGGACCGCATCGGGCGCATCTGTGACATAGGGGTCGCCGCCACCAAAAGAGAAGCGGCCAATTACCGGGAATCGACCAGTACGGAAGACGACCGCTTTCGAAAGGCGCGCCCCCTGGCCGTTGCTCTCGAAAAAACCGCTGACGCCTACGCCCTTCGCATGATTGCGGCGGAAGCCGGTGTGGACTCCTTCGACCTGCTCGAAAGCGTCGGCAAGCCGTGCAGGCGACAATGCGCGTGGAGTGAGCCAGCCGCCCAGGTAGAGAAATGCCGCTACGACACTGAGAATCACCAGGCCAATGGCGGCCAACCTCGCCAGTCTGCTGCGTCTGGTCAGAGGCATCGGTTGCTTTTCGATCGGAGTAATCGTTTCAGGCGGCAAGATATCCTCCCGTGTTAGTAACGGCAAGATTCTGGCCAATGCCGAGCTTCATAAATGCCAGAAGAGAAAGCCTGTCGCGGCGGCGACATCGTCAATCGGAGTCGCGCGGCCGACGCTGTCGAAATACCGGCAGGCTCACGGCTCGCCTCTGGCAACGCTCGTCCAAGTCACGCGGCTCGACCCCCTGCATTCTGGGGCGGCGCCGGAGTCACTACCGGCGCTTGCCAGCCGCCGGGCGGGAGAATCAACTCGTTCGCCTCCGCCGGGCCCCAAGTTCCCGGCTCATATTCGTAGACCGGAGTATCCGCACGCAGCACCGGATCGACAATTCGCCATGCTTCTTCGACGTAATCCTCGCGCGCGAACAGCGTGGTGTCGCCGGCCATCGCCTCACCGAGCACGCGTTCGTATGCGTCCATTTCGTTCGCCTCGGGATGATGGTTCATCACCGTCTCGATGGGTCGGCCGACAACCTCTTTGTCAGGCGTCAGCACCATCAGGCCGATCGCGATCGCCACATCCGGACTGATTCGTAGCCGGATGTGATTCTGTTGCAAGGCC
>CAYMHP010000106.1:0-15289 GCA_964390225.1 uncultured Solibacteraceae bacterium | reverse complement strand
AACTGCTTTCCTGCGCGGATGTAGAACGGGACGCCCTGCCAGCGCCACGAATTCACCCCCAGCTTCAGTGCGGCGAACGTTTCAGTCCGCGAGCCGTTGGCAACGCCGCTCTCGCTTTGGTATCCGCGGAACTGACCGCGAATGATGGAACTTTTGTCAATTGGCGCGATCGCTTTGAGCACCTTCACCTTCTCGTCGCGAATTGATTCGCTGTCGGTTCGGACCGGGGGCTCCATCGCGAGATTGCTCAGGATTTGGAAGATGTGGTTCTGGATCACATCGCGGACGGTCCCGGTGCGATCGTAAAATGCGCCTCTGCCTTGCACGCCGAAATCCTCCGCCATTGTGATCTGAACGCTCTCCACGGTCGAGCGATTCCATACGGAATCCAGCAGAATATTGGCAAATCGGAAATACAGCAGGTTGCGCACAGGCTGCTTGCCGAGATAGTGGTCGATGCGGAAGATTGCTGACTCGGGAAAAGTTCCGAGCAGAATGCGGTTCAAGTCTCGCGCCGATGCAAGGTCGGTGCCGAATGGTTTTTCCACGATCACGCGGGCGCCATTAGAGCAATTCGTGCACGCCAGATTCTGAGTCACCAGCCCGAACAGCGCCGGCGGAATGGCGAGATAATAAGCCGGCCGCTCGGCGGAGCCTAGTTCCTGGCGGAGCTGGCTGAAGGTCGAGACGTCGTGATAATCACCGTCGACGTAGCGCAGCAGGCGGCACATGCGATCGAAGGCGTCGCGGTCGAGACCTCCATGCTTTTCAACGCTTTCCCGTGCGCGGGCGCGAAGCTGGTCGAGGTTCCACCCGGCCTTGGCCACTCCCACGATGGGGACGTCCAGGTTGCCGCGCTTGGCCATTGCCTGCAGCGCCGGGAAGATCTTCTTATATGCCAGGTCGCCTGTGGCGCCGAAGAAGACAAGTGCATCGGAGTGAGAGTCGATCATGGTTAATGGTCCTTTTCAAGCGCCTGTTTCTCGGCGGCGTTCTCCAGGCCAGAGGCCACGCGGGCGTAAAGGTTATTGGGAGGCTGGACGCTTCTGGCCGTACTTATCGATGCCCAGCCGCTTGATCTTCGATTCGAGCGTCTGACGCGGAATCCCAAGTTTCGCGGCGGCCCCGGAAGGCCCCGCTATCCGCCCATGGCTCTCCGCGAGAGCCGCTTCGATCATTTCGACTTCACGATCGGCGAGGGCTGCAAGCCCTTCGACCGGCAAGGAACCGTCCGGCCGCTCAGTGTCTGCCGGTTCGAGTTTCAACCAGCTCTCATCCACTACGAACGTGTCGGTTTCAGTAAGGATGACGGCACGTTCCACCACGTTCTGCAATTCGCGAATATTGCCTGGCCAAGGGTATGCCTGTAGCTGCTGCAGCGTGTGTTTAGCAATATTCCGGATGTTCTTGCCCGCCCCTTTGGCATAACGCCCAACGAAATACTCGACGAGCAACGGAATATCGTCCGCCCGCTCGCGGAGTGGAGGAACCACAATCGGAAAGACGTTTAACCTGTAGAAGAGATCCTGGCGGAAAGTTCCGGCAGTGACAGCGGCCTGCAGGTTCCGATTCGTCGCTGCAATGAGGCGAACGTCTACTTTCACCGGATAATTGCTCCCCACCCGCTCAAATTCGCGTTCCTGCAGCACCCGGAGCATCGCGATCTGCGTTTCCATCGGGAGTTCGCCGATTTCATCCAGGAAGATCGTTCCGCCGTCAGCGGCTTCAAACCTTCCCAAGCGCCGTTGCAATGCTCCCGTGAAGGCCCCCTTTTCGTGTCCGAAAAGCTCGGACGCGATCAGCGATTGCGGGATAGCCGCGCAGTTGACCCTCACGAAGGGTTTGTTTGCGCGCTTCGACCTGCGATGCACCGCACGTGCAATCAATTCTTTGCCCGTTCCCGTTTCGCCGAGAATGAGAGCTGTCGAATCCGACGGGGCCACCTTCTCAATCTGCTTCACGACCTGCCGCATCGGTTTCGAGGAACCGACGATTTCTTCGAACATCGAAGTGCGATCGATTTCTTCTCGCAGGACGAGGTTCTCGTTGCGGAGCCGCTCTTCCGTCCTCTTTTGGTCGTCGATGTCGGTTCCCGTCACATACCAGCGGGTGATGCGGCCGCGTTCGTCTTTTAGCGGATCGTACTGAATGAGGTGCCATCGATATTGACCGGTTTTAGACAGGGAGCGCATTTCCAACTCGAACGGAAGTCCCTCCAGCAATCCGATGCGGCGCTCTTCGCGCACCCGATCGACATCATCAGGATGGAACGCCTGCGCAAAGAAGCCCTTAGCATTCACCTCGCCGGTGGTGAGTCCAGTCCGATCCAGCGCCACCCGGTTCGCGTAGAGTGTCGTGCCATCCGGCGCCAGCACCACGATGGATTGGCGAATCACGTCGGTGATCGTGCGCAGGTCCCTTTCGCCTTTACGTAGCTCCTGTTCCGCGCACTTTCGCTCATCGATATCGGTATTGATTCCGTACCAGCGGACGACGTTGCCGTGCTCATCGTGGACCGGCGCGGCCGCGATCTGGAACCAGCGATACTCTCCGTCAAAGCGGCGAAGGCGTACTTCCGTCGTGCCGGCCTCCCCGGAGTGGGCGAGATCCCGCCACCAGGTTTCGAGTTGCTGGATATCGTCCGGATGGATAGCCGATTTCCACTTCGACCCGTGCAACTGATCCATGGAAAGCCCGGTGTAGTCCCCAAATCGTTGGTTTGAAAATTCCAGGGAGCCGTCCGGCAGAGCAGACCAGGCAAGGGCTGGAACGCCGTCGATGAAAGCACGAAATTCCAGAGTGGCCCGGCTTTGGCCTTCACTCGTACTCATGGCGTAAATCCGGAGCGCCGGTGGAGCGGCGCCCATCCCGGCCATGCCAAATTATACCGTCTGCCAATGACGATCCGCAGCGATCACGTGGCGCGGGCTGGCAGCCCCCGCGACGATTTGCAATCGTCACCACCCGAGGGAATCGGGTCCTGGCAGGCACTTGCCATGTCGAGACTTGGGCCCTTCGCTCATTGTTCGTCATTTTGCTGAACCGGCGGCGCGGTTCCAACCTCCACTTCATTTGTTTTCAGCGGTTCCCGAATGGAGAGCAGGGTGCGTTACTCCGTTGCGTCAGTGTTGGACAAAAGGAGAACGGCAATGACGCAAAAACAAATTCACTTCCACCGGACAACCACGTTGACGCCCGAGCAGTACATCGCAGGGCTCACCGATTTCGGGCCTGGTCGCTCCAAGCTCTTCAGCAATAGCGCGGATGAGTACCTGAAGGTGCACCATCTCGGCCGCACGGAGGCTGATGTCACGGAAGGCTCGGGCGGCATTTGGGAACGCCTGCACTACGACTGGTCCGATCCGAACCACATCGTGCTCACGACGACCGACTCCAATATGTGGGGCGGCGCGTCGGGCCACACCTACACCTTCACGCGCCATGCCAATGGCACGACCGACATCGACGCGGATGTCGTGCGCGAAGGCAAGAACTTCAAGGCAAAGATGCTCGGCTGGGTGCTGAGGACCATCGGCAGAGGCGTCTTAGAAAAGGCGTTTGAAAACTCCGTTAAGGCCGTTGAAGCCCGCAACGGCGCCGTGAACGAGCGCGCCGTATAAATGAGCGGCCATTTCGCAGCGGCTCATCGGATCGTCGCAGCGAAAAGGAGGGCGTTGGCTTGGCGCGATGCCCTCCCTGTGGGCGAGTGGGCGGACTCTCAGCAACCCGCTCTAGTTCAGGAACAAGCGGCTTGGCGCCGTTTATCATGCGGCGGCGGTGCTGATGCCCTTGGCGGCTTGTGCGATCAGCGCCGCGACAGCGGCGGGCTGGGACACGTAAATGGCATGGCTGCCCTTGATCTCTACTACCGCAGAACCCGCCCGCTTGGCCATGGCACGTTGGGCAGCCGGTGGGATCATTCGATCCTCGGTGGTGACCAGGTACCAACTTGGCTTAACCCTCCAGGCCGCTTCACTGATCGTGCCACTGAGAGCTCCCACGCCCCAAGGGACCTGGGAGTCGGCCATGAACGCGGCCTTCTCAGGGTCTACGTCATCCGCGAAAGAAGCCGCGAACTTCGTCCTGTCCAGGAACAGATAACCGTCCTGCGGAGGCAGAATCGGTGGAGCGGGCGCATCCGGCGGTGCGCCTTTGATCAGCGTAGACACCGACTCCCCTTTGTCCGGAGCAAAGGCAGCGATATAGACAAGACGTGCCACCTTCGGGTCGTTGCCAGCTTCGGTGATCACTGCTCCGCCATAGGAGTGGCCCACAAGAATCGACTCACCGTCCTGCGTCGCAAGAATCCGCTTGGTTGCCGCCACATCGTCCTCCAAAGTAATTGTCGGATTCTGAACGATGCTAACGGTGTAACCATCCTTCTTCAGGATGTTGTAAACGCCCTCCCAGCCGGCACCGTCCACAAACCCACCGTGAACTAAAACAATGTTTTTCATCGTCGCTCCTCGCATTTAAGATTCAGACTGTTGTATTGTCGGCGGTTTCGCCGAACCATGACAGGAGTGTCGCACCAACGATCTGCGGAATCGTCCCATTATGTAGTGCTTTTGCAATAACCCAGTTGGAGCAGAGGTTGGTACCACGAAAGCTGTACCCGCGTGAATCCCCGACGAGCTTGCCGCCTAACTACCCAATGACGAATAGGCCCTGCCTAAAAACGGCTGATCAGTTCGGCTCGTACCGGAAATGTGGCCTCCGTATGCCAACCGTCCCGAAACAGCCCGATCATTCTGCCGAACCAGCCTGGCTTCGAAGCGGCCGGCGGAACAGGTTCCGCGAGGCATAGCTGAGCGATCGCGGATGATACGCGCGATTTAGCGATGATCTGGGCGCCGAGCCGATGCATCACGACGAGCAGCGCTCGACCATGTTCGTCGGCTTCTGTGATCGAGGTGATGTCGACGATCACAGGTTTTAGTACCTCGTTCCAGGCTTCGTTCTGCCATCCCTGATATACCGTTTCAACGTCTGCTCCGCCGAGACTTCCGGCGAGTTCGATCCTCACTGCATCGATATCATTCTGTACGGAGAAGCTCAGTCGGTTCATACGTGCCTCGCTGACATACATAGTTGTGCACCGTGAGCTCCATTTGTAAGTGATTGAATGGGTGAGGCAAACAGAGGAAATGAGTGCCGCGTCTTCAGCAAAATGACGAGACGTCAGCTCGCCCTAAGGTCATGGACCGATCACAATGAGCCCGGTAATCTCGTTTTCATACGTCAGCTGTGCCATGTCTCCTCCAGTCGATCTGAGCTTTATTCGTACCGCACGACGTTGGATGCTTTTCGCGAACAACGGAAGCGTGGGTGAGATCCACGATTAGCCGAACGTGAACGAAAACGCCTCGACGCCCGGATCGAGGAATTCAATCTCAAAGATCGCGTCTTGGATCGGCCCCTTCTGGCGGACGAGCTGATACATCCGGGGTTGTCGAACTTCGCCTGTGCCATCCGCGGCGGAATCGGAACCATGATTGTCGCCTGGCGCGGCGCCATTCACCTTTATCTTGAACCGAATGGGCATACCGTTTTTCTGGGGGCCTAAAACCATATGGAGGTCGCGGCTGTGGAATCGGAATACAATCTTGCCCGGCGCCGATTCCAGCGCGGCGCGCTCGGCGCCGATGTTCCACGATCCGCCAAGTCCCCATCGATTTAGCTCAGGTCTGGCTGGCGGACTGTAGATCCTTCGTGAGTCGCGCCCCATCCGCTCCGGCGACGCAAAGTTCTCGGTGCGGGCGTAGCCGACGTAGGTTTCGGGCGATCGCACATCCTCGCTCGGCGGCGCTTCCGGCCCGTCAGCGGTGATCTGTACAATCCTTTCGTCCAGGCCGGTGGCTCCATTCTCTCTGAGGAGCGCCTGAATCACCCGCTCCGACTCGTCGTATTTACCTTCGCCGAAGTGGTGATAACGGATTCGTCCCTTTGCGTCGATGAAGTAGTCCGCGGGCCAGTATTCGTTGCGGAAGCTGGTCCAGATTGAATGAGTACTGTCGATCGGTATGGGGTACCTGACGTTTAACGCAGACACGGCAGTCTTCACGTTCCCCGGCTCCCTCTCGAAAGCAAACTCCGGCGCATGAACGCCGATCACCACCAGGCCGGCATCCTTATACTTTGCCGCCCAGGCCTTCATGTAGGGCAACTCCCGCAGGCTATTGATGCACGAGTACGTCCAGAAATTGACCAGTACCACCTTGCCGCGCAATGCCTTGCTGCTTAACGGAGAAGAATTGAGCCAGGCGACCGCGCCATCCAGGTCGGGCATCCGTCCTTCGTCCCCGGTTCCGGAGGCTAACGCGACTATTCCACCAACGAGGGCCGAGGCTGTAATCCAAAAAGCAAGATTCTTCATAACGAAAACTCCGATGATTACTCCGCGCGAAGCCGCGGCGCAACAAACTTCCCGCGGCTCCTTTCTTCCCTCCTACGCGTTCCCGGCGACTGGCTTGGGTGACGCGGTGAATAGAGCCGCGTTATTCCTGATGACCTGCTGCACGGTCAGGGGTTCTTGCCCCCGTCAACGTGCGAACGTCGTCCGACATCCGGTCGTACCGGCCGGCGCGGTGCAGATCGGCCATCGTAACTGAAAACGGCCTCTGAACCTCTCAAAGGCCCGTTAACGCGCGGCGCTTCAACGCTTCCCGTACTCAGTGAAAACGTAGTCTCTCGCCTTCGCTGCCGTGTGGCACGCGAACCCGCATTTGGCGTCGTTCCCCTGCGGCGGCTTGCCCGCCGTGGTGCCGGGCGTGAACGTGTCGGACGCGGCGTCGTAATCGAAGACGGCATATCCCCATCCGCCGCTGTCCGCGAAACGCTTGCTGTCCTTCACCATGAAGTCCACATTCACCAACTTATCCGGTACGCTCGCATCCTTAAAGAACGCGTTCGGTTTCTGGGTCCAATGGGGCTTGGCCATCTTGGCACCGTCCGGTACAGGCTTACCGTTGCCGGGAAAACCCGCCTTGTAGGCCTCGATCATCACGGGGTTGCCGAGGATCACAGCCATCACCTTTTCGTTCCGGCTGATGGAGATGGCCTGCCATGATTCGTATCCCCTGAACTCAGAGAACGCGAGGCCGCCTGGCACTTTCACGGTGTACTTGTCCTCGATAGCGAGCGCGATGGCCGCTACCGCGCAAAGAAGCAATCCAACCAACACGGCTGTGCGGATACTCTTATGTCTCATGTCCTCTCCTTTTTCAGTGATGTCACTCTACGGTCAATCTTCTTTACTGCGGCAACTCTTGGCCGGACTGCTCGGCCGCCATGTACGCCGCGTACCAATCCGGCCAGTTTTCGTCGGGGTGGCCGATGCGCTGTTCGTGTCTGCCATGAGCGGCTGCCGCACGACGGAGTGCGCTCGCGAGATCGGTAACAGATGCAAACGCCGTCCCGGCACGGTCGACACGCCCGGGCAGCCGCGTAGTGACCTCCTGCAGCAGCCAGCTGTTACCGTCCGGGTCGCTGAAGGTGGCGTAGGAGCGGTAGCTGGTGTGATCGGGCGAGGGCCCGCTCACGCGAGTGCTTGAGCCGTTGGGCTGAAAATGCGCGCCTGGCGCCGCAGGATGAAACACTTCGCTGACCTCGACCCCGCGGGTGACGAGCTGGTCGCGCGCGGCCACGATGTCGGAAACGACCAGGTATTGGCTTTGCGACGAGCCGGGAGCGGCCGGCGTAACGTTCGTGCCGAACTGTATGGAGGATTCGGACCCGGGAGGTGTGAATTGCACGACCCGGAAGCCATTATCGAACCGGAAGTCGGCGTCGAGCCTCCAACCGAGCCTGCCGTAAAACTCCTTTGCGCGATCGACGTCCGAAACCGGAATGACGACGACTTCGAGCTTCATATCCGTGTTCGCGACACTCGAGCCGCTGATCACGCCCTCTTCCAATTGAGTCATAGCTGGTTCCTTTCTCAAGCCCGTGGTGCTTGTAACCTTTCCCAGTTGATACTGTGCGCTGTTGCGAGATCGCGTGCATCACGAGATGCAGTATTTTGCGGATAACGCTTACGGGGCGAATACCGATACCGCAAACGTGGTATCCGTTGCCGCCTTCGCTTCGACTCAGGCGGATGCCCAGAGCAAACCTGGATTCACCCTGTTCGGATGCAAATACCAGGCGGCGTCGATGCCGCGTGCCGATCACCTCGGCATTCGACGTCATCAAATGCCGAAGCAGATTCGCCTCCGATTGTCGTAACTGCCTGATTCCACGTAAGCGAAACGTGGTCCGCGGAATGCTCCCCTAAGGGACTGCCAGCCCCATGATGAAGATTCAAGAACAGGCCGCTATGCAGGTGCCACTTGCCGTCCCGACGATTGGTCGTAGCTTTCCCATAGGGGCTACTCTGGTACCCGGCGGCGTCAACTTTTCAATCTTCTCCCGGAGTGCGATTGGCATCGAACTGCTGTTTTTCGATCGGGTGGATGATGCTCGTCCTTCTCGTATCATCCCCATCGATCCATTAACAAACCGTGCCTACCACTATTGGCACGCGTTCGTGCCCGGGGTGCAAGCAGGTCAGATTTACGGATTCCGGGCCTACGGTCCTTTCGAGCCGGGTCGGGGCTTTAGGTTCGATGCGTCCAAGCTACTGCTTGACCCGTATGGCCGCGCCATCGCCGTCCCGAAAACGTATAGCCGTGAAGCAGCCCGTCTGGGAGACGACAACACCGCAACAGCCATGAAGAGCGTGGTGACGGACCCGTCCGCGTATGACTGGGAAGGCGATGCGCCCCTAAAGCGGCCTTGGTCGCGCACGATCATCTACGAGATGCATGTGCGCGGTTTCACCGTGCATCCCAGCTCCGGGCTGGCGGAATCCAAACGCGGGACATACGCCGGACTGGTCCAGAAAATCCCTTACCTTCAGCAGTTGGGCATCACTGCGGTCGAGCTGCTTCCTGTGTTTCAATTCGATCCACAGGATGCGCCCGCGGGCCGCACGAACTACTGGGGCTACTCACCCGTATCATTTTTTGCTCCGCATGAGGCATACAGCTCCTGTCGGGAACCGCTGGGCGCTGTGCATGAATTTCGAGATATGGTGAAGGCGCTCCACCGGGCGGGCATTGAAGTCATTCTGGACGTAGTCTTTAATCACACTGCGGAAGCCGGACACGATGGCCCAACCCAATGCTTCCGCGGCCTGGACAACCCCACTTACTACATACTGCAACACGACCCCTCACGGTACGCGAACTTCACAGGCACTGGTAACACATTGAACGGGAACCATCCGGTTGTGCGACGCATGATTGTGGACAGCCTCCGATACTGGGTAAATGAGATGCACGTCGATGGTTTCCGGTTCGACCTTGCATCCATCCTGGCCCGCGATTCATCGGGGGCGGTGATGTCGAATCCTCCGGTGCTCTGGGACATCGAGTCCGACCCGGCGCTGGCGGGCGCCAAGATGATCGCGGAGGCGTGGGACGCGGCAGGACTGTATCAGGTCGGCAACTTCGCGGGCGACAGTTGGAAGGAGTGGAACGACCGGTTTCGCGATGATATCCGCGACTTCTTCCGTGGTGCGAACGATTCGGTGGGGCGCGCAGCCGATCGTTTGCTGGGCAGCCCAAGCATATACGGCACGAAGGGGCGCGAACTCGAGGAGAGCATCAATTTCGTTGCGTGCCACGATGGCTTTACGCTGAATGACGTCGTCTCCTATAACCACAAGCACAACCAGGAAAATGGCGAGGAAAATCGCGACGGGTCTAACGAAAACCGGAGCTGGAACTGCGGCGTCGAAGGCCCGACGGACGATCCTGCCGTCGAGACGATTCGCAACCGGCAGGTGAAGAACTTTTTCACCGCTGTCCTGTCTTCGGCGGGAGTGCCCATGTTTGTTATGGGCGACGAGGTGCGGCGTAGCCAACGTGGTAATAATAATCCCTATTGCCAGGACAATGACACGAGTTGGTTCGATTGGAACCTGCTGACTGAACACGGCGATGTCTTCCGCTTCGTGAAGCTGCTGATCGCGCGCCGGCTGATGCGGGACGTGGAACATGAGCGCCGGCGCGCAAGTTTAACCCAAGTCCTGCACGATTCCGAATACGCCTGGCACGGCGTCAAGCGCCATCAGCCCGACTGGTCTCCAGCCTCGCACAGCATCGCCATCAGCGGCGAATTGAAGGGCGAAAAGGTATTGGTGTACCTTATCCTGAATGCGTATTGGGAACCTCTCGATTTCGAGCTCCCGGCATTAAAAGAGGAGACAGAAAACTGGCGGCGGTGGATCGATACCGCGCTGGATCCGCCGGATGACATTTGCGAGTGGAATACAGAGAAACCGATCGTGGGGGCAACATATCGTGCTGCCCCACGGTCGGTGGTAGTGCTCATCGCAGGTCAAGGACCAATGCCCGGCATTTCAGCCGAAGTCCGATCGGCGCCTGCGCGCCCGCTCGGCGACGGGAGGCAGTCGTGAACTCGTTACAACTGACGTATGCCGGAGTGGGGCTGGCGGTTTTTGCCAATCAACTCTGCCTGCCTATTCCCTCGATTGTTTTCTTGATGGCCGCCGGCGCTCTCTCGGCAAGCGGAGGAATGCGCGCGAGCATCATCATTTTCTTGGGCGTTTTGGGTTGCCTCGCAGCCGATGCAATCTGGTTCTGGTTTGGCCGCCGATGGGGTTCTAAAGCTCTGCGCGTATTCTGCCGGTTCAGTGCCGACCCGCGAAGCTGTTCGAAGAACGCGCATGAAAAGTTTCGCCGTTATGGTCTTCCGGTGTTGTGTGTGGCAAAGTTTGTTCCCGGCCTGGACGGCCTGATGCCGCCACTTGGCGGCGCTCAAGGCGTGTCGCTCGCCGCTTTCCTTTCGCTCGATGCAGTCGGTAGCTTCCTCTGGTCAGGCTGCTATGTGGGACTGGGCTATCTCTTCTCAAAAGAACTGGATATCGCCATTCGCTGGGCTCAACATTTTTGGGCCGCCCTCGCCGTCGCGGTTGGCGTTCCGCTCGGTCTCTATGCCGCTTCGCGAGGGCTGGTTCTGGTGAGAATGATTCGTCGACTGCGGCTGCACCAGATCAGTCCAGCAAGGCTCGCATGCAAACTGAAGTCTAAGAGCAAGGTTGCGGTACTCGACCTTTCGAACTTCGAAGCAGACACGGACAGTGAAACCTTCGAAGGAATTCCGGGGGCGTTCAGCGTTGATCCCTGCCGCTTGCGGAAGTCTCCGCAGATCACTGTTCCGAACGATGTCGATCTCGTTCTCTACTGTTCTTCCGGGCGGGATATTGTAAGTGCGCGAGTCGCCGTCGCATTAGAACGCATAGGCGTCCGCAAAGTATGGGTCCTGGAAGGGGGACTCGAGGCTTGGCGTGAACAGGGGTTTCCGGTCTCTCAATCGTTGGAGGCGCCCGAAGCCGTTGCCGGGCGCCTTGGAGTTAAGCTGCCAGCGTGATCCGAACGCCACTTAGCATTCGGGCCACGGGGAGTACGCATAAGCCGTAGGACGTGCACTCCTGCCCGCAGCCGCCCTTTCGGCCGGCTGGACCCGCTGAAAGCGTCCGCAGGCTGAAAAGCCTGCCCCACAAGTCTTCCAGCTCACGCGACCTTCGCCGTAACCTGGGCCAGCGCATACTCCTGCAGCCGCACGGAATCAGCGTTGAACTTGCGGATGCCTTCAGCAAGCTTCTCCGTAGCCATGGCGTCTTCGTTATGCATCCACCGGAAAGTTTTCTCGTCCAGGTGGAGACGATCGCTTCCCGATGCCTTCGCGTGTTCGGGATCGAGTTCGCGCTCGACAACGCCCTCGGTCTGCTCCAATTGGTCGAGAAGTTCGGGGCTGATGGTAAGCAGGTCCGCTCCGGCCAAGCGGAGAATCTGGTTGACATTCCGGAAGCTGGCGCCCATCACCTGAGTCTTGTAGCCGAACTTCTTGTAGTAGTTGTAAATCCGGGTTACCGATGCCACGCCTGGGTCCTGGTCAGGGGGAATCTCCGCGCCACCCCGCTCCTTTTTGTGCCAATCGTAGATGCGGCCCACAAACGGAGAGATGAGAGTCACGCCTGCTTCGGCGCACGCAACCGCCTGGGCGAAGCTGAAGAGCAAGGTGAGATTGCAGTGGATGCCTTCCCGTTCCAGCCGCTCGGCGGCGCGGATGCCTTCCCAGGTGCTGGCAATTTTAATCAGGATGCGTTCGCGGGTTACGCCTTTGGACTCATAAAGCGAAATGAGCTTACGGGCCTTGGCAATGGTGCCCTCGGTGTCGAAGCTCAAGGCGGCGGCCACTTCGGTGGATACCCGCCCGGGAATCACCTTCAGAATCTCGCATCCGAACAAAACGAAGAGCCGGTCGATAAACTCCTCCGCCATTTGCTCGTGGCTGCCACCGCGCTCGGATACGACGCCGACGGCTTCGTCCACCAACCGCCGATAATCCGCCATCTGCGCTGCGTGGTAAAGAAGTGACGGGTTGGTGGTGGCGTCCTGGGGACGGTGCCGTGCGATCGCTTCGATGTCTCCTGTATCGGCCACAACCGTGGTGTATCTCTTCAGAGATTCCAAAAGGGTCATTCTCGTTCTCCTTATTTTGCGACTGCGCTCGCTTCAAGTTGCTTCACTTTTGCCAGCCGGCGCCGGTGCCGCGCCGCCTCGCTGAATCTGGCGCTCAGGAAACTCCTGACGCAATCCCAGGCTACCTCGATTCCCGTCGTCCGGCCGCCGAGGCAGAGGATATTCATATCATCGTCCTCTACGCCCTGGCGCGCAGAATAGTCATCGTGGCAGAGCGCCGCGCGTGCGCCGCTCACCTTATTGGCCGCCATCGAAGCGCCCACACCGCTGCCGCAGAGCAGGACGCCCCGCTCCACATATCCGTTTGCAACCGCCCGCGCGACCGGGATTGCGAAGTCGGGATAGTCATCATCGGGATCGTGAACCATGTTTCCGAAATCGATCACCTCATATCCTTCCTCCACCAGCTTTCTGGCGAGTTGCTCTTTCATCACAAAACCGCCGTGATCCGCGCCGATACCTACTCTCATGTGTACTCCTCAGCCCCGATTTTTATGCCGGACAATTTGATCTTTCGCCGCGGCTACGATGTTCTCCGCGGTGAACCCGAATTTCTTCAACAACTGTTTGAGAGGCACCGACGCCCCGAAGGTCTTTATCCCGATGTTGTGCCCGTCGGTTCCCGTGTATTTGGTCCAGCCGAAATCCGAAGCTTGCTCCACCGAAACGCGCGCTTTGATGTGCGGAGGGAAAACCGAATCCCGATAAACGGAATCCTGATCATCAAACAATTCCCATGATGGCATGCTGACTACGCGTGCGCGCACCCCCTCCTGAGTCAGTTGTTCGTAAGCGTCAAGACAAAGAGAAACTTCGCTGCCGGTTCCGATGAGAATCACTTCCGGATCGGCATTGGGAGCATCGGCCAGAACGTACGCGCCCCGGGCTAGTCCGGACGCTGCGGCGTATCGGGAGCGGTCGATCGTGGGCACCGCTTGCCGGCTAAGCACCAACACAGCGGGCTCGTGGTGCAACTGGAGGATCACTTTCCACGCTTCCCGTACCTCATTGGCGTCGGCAGGGCGGATGGTAATCAAGCCGGGCATGGAGCGCATGTGAGCCAATTGTTCCACCGGCTGGTGAGTCGGGCCATCCTCACCCACTCCAATCGAATCGTGAGTGAAGATGTAAATCACCGGAATCTCCATCAGGGCGCTCAGGCGAAGAGATCCCCGCATGTAATCGACGAAAATGAAGAATCCGGAGCCGAACGGACGCACTTTCACCAGGCTCATTCCGTTCAGGATCGCGCCCATGGCGTGCTCCCGGATTCCGAAGTGAAAGTTCCGCCCGGCGTAGTTCTCCGCCGAGAAATCGCCGGCACCATCGAAAACAAGGCGGGTTTTCGCAGAGGGCGCCAGATCGGCGGAGCCGCCGATCAGCCACGGAATGCTCTTAGCCACTGTATTCAGCACCTTCGCCGAGGACTCGCGTGTCGCCAGGCCTTTCGGGTCCGCCGGGAATTCGGGCAGACCGCCGTCCCAACCTTCGGGAAGCTGGCGGTGCTGCATGCGATACAGCTCTTCGGCAGGCTCGGGATATTGCTTGCGATACTCGTGGATTCGAGCAAACCAGGCGTCGCGGAGATCCTTGCCGCGCTTCCCAATCCCCTGCCGGAAGTGATTGTAGACCCCATCCGGCACGTAGAACTTCTTGTCTTCGGGCCAGCCGTAATTCCGTTTCGCGAGACGAACCTCGTCTTCTCCCAGCGGCTCGCCGTGCGCGCCGCTGGTATCCTGTTTGTGCGGCGCGCCGTAGCCGATGTGGCTGTCGACGATGATCAAGGTCGGGCGGTCACTGGTTTTCTGAAACGTTCGGAACGCGCGCGCGAGCATTTCCAGGTCGTTCGCATCGCCCACCCGCGTCACGTTCCAGCCGTAGCCGATGAAGCGCGTGGCCACGTCTTCGTCAAAAGCCAGAGCGGTATTACCTTCGATGGTGATGTGGTTGTTGTCGTAAATCCAGCAGAGATTGGCGAGCCCCAGGTGCCCCGCGAGCGATGCGGCCTCACCGGAGATGCCCTCCATCATGCAACCATCTCCGCAGAGCGCGTAGACGTTAAAGTCGAACAGATCGAAGCCGGGCCGGTTATATCGCGCCGCCAGCCACTGCCGCGCGATTGCCATGCCAACACTCGTTGCAACGCCCTGGCCGAGGGGTCCGGTTGTAGTCTCGACGCCCGATGTCCAGCGATACTCGGGATGCCCGGGGCAGCGGCTATCCAACTGCCGGAATGCTTTGAGGGCATCCAGCGGCACAGAGGGTTCGCCCAGGGTTTCGTAATCCTTGCTGACTGCGCGCACACCCGTCAGGTGCAGCAGAGCGTACAGCAGCATGGAAGCGTGGCCAATCGACAGCACGAAACGGTCGCGATTGGGCCAAACCGGGTCCTCGGGGTCGAAGCGCAGGAACTGCTGCCACAAGCAATAAGCCACCGGCGCCAGCGCCATCGGAGTCCCCGGGTGACCGGAGTTGGCCGCCTGCACCCCATCCATGGCGAGCGTGCGGATCGTATTGATGCTGGTCAGATCGATGGGAGAACGTACTGATGCATCGGGAGTCACGACTGCTGCACTCATCTTGAAGTCCTTTCGTCTAAACAGAGTTTGTCCAGCTGGGGCAGGATTTGACCCTAATTCCACTTCGTTTCCTCAAAAGCGCGAAATCGGCAGAAGTTGTGGGGCAGCGTTTGAGGCTGCGGACCCGCTTGCAGCCGGGTTGAGCCGGCTGAAAGCCGG
>CAYMHP010000105.1:0-17041 GCA_964390225.1 uncultured Solibacteraceae bacterium | reverse complement strand
TAACGGTGGTGCTGTTTTGGTCGGCGGATGCTCTTGCCGCTGGTGATGACAAATCAAACGTATCAAACACACCGGTGGAGACCAGGTTCGGGTTGAAGATCCCGGGCATTCAGATTCCATATTCAAGACTGGTTTCGGAAGCTGAGTTTCCCATTAAGAACGCACTTCTTTCGTGGATTCTTGTCAATGACACGATCCTTGTCCCAGGGACTGATAGGACTCTGGGAAGAATAGACGTCAAATCGAACAAATGGATCGATCCGATCGACGGGGTGGATCAACCGTGCGCCGGTGCGGTAGAGGCATTCAAGAGCCTGTGGGTTCCGGATTGCGCGAATGGGACCATTCAACGTTTAGACCCCAAGACGGGAAAGCCGGAGGCCAGCGTCCGGGCCGGAGTCGCCCGCGCAAAGCTTGGTGTCGCTTCCACCGCCGACAGTATTTGGGCTCTCACCGATAAGAAAACAACCCTTTCGCGGATCGATCCGGATACGAGTGAGGTTGTCGCGGAATTGCGATTGCCGTCCGGTTGTAGCACAGTGAGCTTCGGCGAAGGGGCTCTATGGGCAACGTGCCCCCACGATGAACTTGTGTTGCGCGTGGATACTACCCGAAATCTGATACAGCAGTGGATCAAAGTCGCGGGGGAACCTTGGGCAATCGCTACCGGCGAAGGCTCGATCTGGGTGCTGTGCCGGAAATCCGGTGTCGTCGACCGTATTGATCCGAAGACGAACAAGGTCGTAAAGAGCATTGAGTTGGCTGTTCCGGCAGGGGATGGCAACATCGCGGTGGGCCTCGGTTCCGTTTGGGTGAGTTCGCCCGGATTTCCGCTCACTCGAATCGATGCCAGAGCTGAGAGGGTTGTTCAACAGTTTTCAGGAGAGAGTGGGGGCGCCATCCAGACCGGATTCGGATCGGTATGGTTGGCGAATCCCAAGCGGGCAACGCTTTCGCGGCTGGATCCCAAGCGCATCGCCGCGACACTAGAGTAACTGGGTTCGAATGGACATTGTTGACCTTCGCCATTGCGTGAATGGGCGCCCGCCGCTGATCTTGCGCGTTGGATTTCCGCTCTTTCTGCTAATAGCCGCATTTAGTCCGTTGTTCATGGCCGGACAGGGCCGAGGTGCAGCCGTGCGGCCGGGTGTGAGTACACCGGGAGTGCGGCGGGAATTATCCGCCGTCCAGCCAGCAGCGATCTTCCGGATTCCGGGCATGCCGGACTGGTTGCTGCTCACTGAAGATGCTGTTTGGTTCTCCAACGCCCCTCGGAACACACTCCATCGGGTCGATCCAAGGACGAACCAGGTTGTCGCAACGATTCCAGTCGGGGAAAAGCCGTGCTCCGGCCTGGCGAGCGGCTTTGGAAGCATCTGGGTCCCAAATTGTGGGAGCGGCTCTCTCTCGCGCGTCGACATTGCGACCAACAGCGTTGTGGCAACGATTCTACTGAGACCGGCGGACAGCGAAGGTGGTCTGGCCACAAGCCCGGATGCCGTCTGGATGTTGACGGATGCCAAGGGAATACTGTCGAGGATCGATCCAAAGACGAATCGAGTTGCCGCCGAGGTGAGTGTTCCTCCTGAATCGGCGGCGTGCGCTTACGGGGATGGCGCGGTGTGGGTCACAAGTCCGGGGAAAAGTGTGTTGGCCCGCGTTGACGCAGTCACCAATACCGTTACGGACACGATTCCCGTGGGGCCACGGCCACGGTTCCTAACGGTCGGCGCAGGCTCAATTTGGACTCTTAATCAGGGGGACGGTACGGTTTCGAGGGTCGATGCCAAGACCCGAAAACTAATCGCGACCATCCAAGTCGGCGTGCCCGGTTTTGGGGGAGATATCGCGTTTGGACGAGATCACATCTGGGTAACAGTATTTCAAATCCCGCTATCCGAAATCGATCCCGCGAAGAATCAGGTCATCAGGCAATGGTTCGGCGCCGGCGGAGACTCGATTCGTGTCGGACATGGCGCGATCTGGCTAGCCAATCTTCGCGAAGAAAACGTCTGGCGAATTGATCCACAGCAACTTGACCGCTGACGCGAACGCTTGTTTGCATGCCGCCGCCCGCTTCTATACTGAGGAGAACCAGATTGATTCTTTCATCTGACAGGAAGATGCAATCGAATAAGCCCTCGGACATCACTGAAGTATTAACGACAAAGGTTGCCGTCATTTCCGATCTCGAGGCGCTAAGTCTGGCCGAGGTAATTTTCGGGGTAAAGGCGCAGGCAAAACCACTCACGAGTGAACGGGATCAGAACTTCCATCTAAAATCTTTTGACGGCAAGGAATCCATTCTGAAGATCACGAACCCGGCTGAAGAACGCCAGATTACAAATTTCCAGACGCAAGCTATGTTGCACATTGCGAGGGTTGATCCAGGTCTGGCCGTGCCGCGCGTGTTCCCCTCGCGGCAGGGTGAGTATGAGCCAGTCGCGAAAATATCAGATGGCACTTCCCGTGTCGTCAGACTGCTATCCTTTCTCGCCGGCGTGATGCTGCATAGTGTAGAGCGCACATCCGCGCTGCGGCGCAACCTCGGCGCGATGCAGGCGCGGCTCGACCTTGCCCTGCGCAGCTTTTTCCATCCCGCCGCGGGGCACGAGCTCTTGTGGGACATCAAGCATTCCAGCCGCCTGCGCCCGCTGATGCAGCATATAACAGAAGCCCCGAAACGCGCGCTGGCGGAAAAATTCCTCGACAATTTCGAAACCCACGCGCTGCCCGCGATGCCAAAACTGCGCGGACAGGTCATCCACAACGATTTCCAGCCGTGGAACGTGCTGGTTGACGAGAAAGATCATGCGCAGGTGGCGGGCGTTATCGACTTCGGCGATCTTGTCTATGCGCCGATGATCGACGATCTTGCCGTTGCCTGCGCCTATCACCTTGTCGGCGCGCGCCAGCCGCTGGACTATATCTGCGAGGTGGTTGCTGGCTACAATGCTGTTTTGCCGCTGGAAGAAGCCGAAATCGACATTCTCTACGACCTGATCGCCGTGCGGCTGTCCATGACGGTCACGATCACCGGCTGGCGCGCGGCCCTGCACCCGGAGAACGCGGCATACATATTGCGCAACAACGCGTCCTCGTGGACCGGCCTTGAGCAGTTGGACGCCCTTCCCCGTTCGGCGGCGCAAAAGATCCTGCGCGCCGCCTGCCGCTAATTTTCAGGAGTACCGACAATGACCATGATCAATGCCTACAAGAAAGGCGAATATGACTTAAGCGCGAAAGAACAGGACATGATCGCGCGGCGCGAACAGCTGCTGGGGCCGGCCTATCGCCTGTTTTACGAGCATCCCGTCCATTTCGTGCGCGGCGAAGGTGTCTTTCTCTATGACGCGGAGGGCCGCGCCTACCTCGACTGTTACAACAACGTGCCGAGCGTCGGCCACTGCCATCCGCACGTGGTGCAGGCAATTGCGAAACAGGCGGCGATACTCAACACCCATACACGCTATCTGCATGAAACCATACTCGACTATGTGGAAAAGCTGCTGGCGACCATGCCCGGGGAAATCCGCCATGCGATGTTCACCTGCACGGCCAGTGAGGCGAACGACCTTGCCTATCGCATGGCGCTAGCCCATACCGGCGGCACGGGCTTTATCATCACCAAACTCGCCTATCACGGCTCCACCAAGGTGATTGCCGAGCTGTCGCCCTCGCTGGGTGAATTCGCGGAGAAAAGCCTCAACGTGCGTTATGTCCCCGCGCCCGACGCCTACCGTCAGGAAACAGAAGACATCGGCGAAACCTTCGCGGCGCAGGTCGCAGACGCCATCGGTGACATGAAAAAAGCCGGCATCAAGCCTGCCGCGCTGCTGGTCGATACGCTGTTTACGAGCGACGGCATCTTTGCCGATCCGCCCGGTTTCCTGAAGAAAGCGGTAGAAGTAATCCGCGCCGCGGGCGGCCTTTTTATCGCCGACGAGGTGCAGGCCGGTTTCGGTCGCAGCGGCACGAATATGTGGGGCTTCCAGCGGCACGGGCTTGTTCCCGACATCGTGACCATGGGCAAGGCCATGGGCGCCGGCCACCCGATTGCCGGTGTCGCCTTCCAGCCGCATATCGTGACCGAATTCGCGAAGGTCCGCTACTTCAATACTTTCGGCGGCAATCCCGTCTCCTGTGCGGCCGGCTTGGCCGTGCTCGAGGTGATCGAACGCGAAAAGCTCAAGGATAACGCGCATAACACGGGCGCTTACCTGAAGCAGGGGCTAAAGAAGCTAGAGGGAAAGCACGCCGTTATCGGAGACGTTCGCGGCGCGGGACTGTTCGTGGGTGTCGAGCTTGTCGCCGACCGAAACGCCAAAACCCCCGCCACAAAAGAAACCGCGCGCATCGTGAATGCGTTACGGGAACGCCGCGTGCTCATTAGCGCCTGCGGGCCGTTCGCGAACATACTGAAGATTAGACCTCCATTGCCATTTACAAAGAGCAACGCCGATGAGTTTCTAACTGCGTTGAGCGACGTTCTGAACTTCCTTTAGAAAATCGAATTGCGATGACAAAGTACGAGAGCACCTGGAAAATCAGGATCAGGAACGGAGCTGGGGGGCCTCAGAGGTGCGCCGCGGGGTGGTTTTGTCTGGGCTTGCTCTGTCTTCCGGCAGTGCAGGCGGCAGACGCGGATTTTCGTATTCAAGCCGTCGGTCAGGGCGTTTTTGTTGCGATTGTCGACGACCGCGGTACGGCCGGAGCGAATGCCGGCTTCATTATTGGGGACGACGATGTCGCCGTCATCGACACGTTTTTAGATCCGCACCCAGCCAAGTCTCTCCTGGCCGAGATTCGCAAACTCACCAAGTTGCCGATACGGTTTGTCGTCAATACCCACTACCACCTCGACCACGTCAGCGGGAATGACGTTTTTGCCGCGCCGGGAGCAACCATCATCGCTCACCGCAACGTTTACGACTGGATGCGCTCGGAGAACCGGAAAATGATCGACCCTCGCGTAACTTCCGAAAAGATTGCGCGGGTTCGATCGCTCCCCCTACCGAATATCGCCTACGACACGGATCTCACACTTTTTCTAGGCTCGCGAAAACTCGAAATTCGTTCTTACCCGGGTCACATTGGCGGTGACTCTGTAGTCTTTGTACCCGGTGCTCGAGTCTCCAGGCGGCGTGGAGCTGGGCGGGAGCGGCCTCAGCGCGACTCTACGCGATTACGGACGCTTCGGCGAATTCGCGTTACACGGCGGAGGCTTGAATCTGGTGGGCTGTGACTTGGTGGAGGTTTCACCGCAATTCTACAGCGCCGGGATTATATCGGTGCTAGCCGCAAACTTGCTGTTCGAACAACTCTGCCTGTTCTGTTTCTCATTGTCATGACCACACTAGCACGCAAGCTACGGCTGATCGACTACTTCTCCCTTGCCTTCGGCACCATGGTCGGGACCGGGTGGCTGGTCGTCATGGACGATTGGCTGACGCGCGGGGGAGCGGCTGGTGCAATTCTCGGATTCTTGGTGAGCGGCCTGCTGCTGTTTCCCGTCGGATACGTTTACGGCAAGCTGGTGATGGCGATTCCGGACGCGGCCGGCGAGGTGGCTTACACCGGCAAAGTGTTCCCCCGGATCGTTAGCTTCGCGACGGGCTGGACCATGCTGTTATCGTATTTCGTGGTTTGCCCGTATGAAGCTGTGGCGGCCGCCAAGATCGCAGGCTATCTCTTTCCGTCTCTCGACACCATCGAACTGTACCAAGTCAGCGGCAAGCCGGTGTTCCTGCCGCACTTGGTTGTCAGCTTGCTAGTTGTGGTTCTCGTGACCGCGATCAACTATCGCGGGATTCAATTGAGCGCGAGGTTCCAGAATTGGGCGACCGGTGCCGTGATCGCAATCGCGATCGTATTCGCCTCGGCCGGAATATGGGGTGGGTCGGCGGCGAATTTCCAGCCGATGTTTCAGGGAAGCCCGTGGATTTCGATTTTGCTCATCGTTCAGATCGTTCCTTTTTTTATGGAAGGTTTCGAGTCGGTGGGAAAATCCGCGGAAGAAGCCGAGGCCGGATTCGAGCATCATCGCTTCTTTTTAACCATCAGCCTGGCGATTCTGGTTGCCATTCTCTTCTATGTGATGATCATCGCGGCGGTGGCCGTGGCCGCTCCTCGGCAGAGCTTTCTGAACACGAGCTTCGCGACGGCTGTGGCGCTTGAAAAAGCGGTCGGTTCGCGCTGGATTGTCAGCCTGGTGATGGCCGCCGGGCTTCTGTCGGTGGTGAAGTGCTTCAACGGGAACATGGTTGCGGCCAGCCGCTTATTCTTTGCGCTGGGGCGCCGTGGAATGGTGCATGCCGGATTGAGTCATATTCACCCCCGGAATCGAACGCCCAGCGTCGCCGTGGTTTGGTTGGGTTTGGCCACTACCGTCATTTGTTTTGGCGGCGATTCGATGTTGGTGCCGATTGCCGAGGTCGGCACAGTTGCTGTCGCCGTGGGCTGGATGGCGACGTGCGCGTCCTGGCTTCGAATGAAGCCGTCCATGGGCGGACTGCTGGCGGCGGGGGTCGGATTGATGGTGACCCTCGCGATGGTGCTCATGAAGGTGATCCCGGCCATTCCGGGCCACTTCACAATTTACGAATGGACCGCGGTTGCGATCTGGAGCATTATCGGACTATTGCTCCATCGTGGCCAGGGTCTCACAACCAGACGAACAAAAGTCTGATTGCTGTGCTCCGCGGAGGCTCGGTCCGGTCCTTTGGGAGGACAGGAGATGGCGGCCCCGAATCCTATTTTTCGGCCACGATTTCTAGGAACTGCAGCTCGATCGGTGCGGTCATCAGATCTTGCAGGCGGGCCATCATCTGCGCAAAATGCGGTGTCTTCGGATGCCTCCCTCCGGCCGCGGCGTCTCCATAGACTTCATAGAAAATGAGCGTATCCGCATCCGCTTCTGACGAGGCGAAGTTGCCGGCCGCGCCTTTCCCAGGCCGCGGCGCTGGCCCCGGCATCACATCGCTGGCCGGGGCATCACATTAATGAGGCAACCCGGTTCCTTCAGCCTGACCTCCGCATAGAATTCGCGGATCAGGTGCTCGATGTCCGCGCGCTTGCCAGCCTCCGCGTGAATCTTCGAGATGAGCACTTGGCGTCCCGCGGGTGCCGGTGATGGTGTTGACTGGCCTGCGATTCCGAAAGATGCGAGTCTAAGCAGACTCAGAGTAAAGGTCACGATTCGCATATGCATCCCACGATGCGGACTGCGTCAATGGAAACAGCCAAAAGAGTTCGCCCGTTGACGGGTTGCGAAAAGAACGGCCGGGCGGCCTTCATTAGAGACCGATTGCGCCCAGGCGCTGCCGACGGCCTTAGTAGACATCAGCTCAACATGCGGCCGCCGTCGACCGCGATGATGGTTCCCGTCGTCGCCGTCAGACTGGTGATGGCAGCTCTCACCGCCAAGGCCACTTCCGCAGGTGTTGGCAGCCGGCCCTGCGGCGTACGGGCCACCTGTTCGTCACGCCAAGCTGGATCCATGGACTTCACGAATTCGGTATCCACCAAGCCTGGCGCCACCGATACCACTCGGATGCGCGGTGCCAGCGCTCGGGCGAGGGATTTCGTCATATTGTCGAGAGCGGCCTTTGAGGCGCAGTACACAACGTTGCTCCCCATGGCGATGGTGCCCGAGTCCGAGGAGATATTTACCACGACCCCTCCTCCGGGCAGCGTGCTCTTGTCAAGCAAAGGACGCAACGCTCGCACTGCGGCAAACGGCCCACGCACATTCGTGGCCAGAATGTTATCGATCAGCTCGTCATCCAAGCCGTCCAGATCCGCGTGGCGCACGAAGCGTGTCATGCCGGCGCAATTCACCAAAGCGTCGCAACGCCCATAGTCTTGCGCGATGCCGGCCGCAAGGGCGGAAAGCGCGCCGCTGTCCGTCACCGGCGCCCAACGGGCCGAGTGGCCCTCGCCAGACAAGGATTTCGCAAGCTGCTCCGCAGCTTCCGCTGATCGATGATATCCAACTACCACGCGAAAGCCGGCGTCCGCCAGGCTCCTGCAAATAGAGGAACCAATTCCTCCCGCACCACCGGTGATGATGGCCACCATCTTCAGGCCGCCTGCCCGCCGAACTGGCGAACCCGTAAATCCGCCTGCTCCTTATGCGCGGCGAAGCTTCGGATCGCGCGGAGACGCGAGCAGTGGCCGCCGCTGAGCGCGGACGCTTCATCGGCCCGCGCGCATGGATAGGTGCAGGTCTGGATGAATTTGCCGACGACCCACAATCCGCCGGTGTTGCTGCAGCAATAAGGTTCCATAATCGGTCATGCGGCGCACAAAGTCATTCGGATCGCGCGTAAGAATCTAAATATGCTCTGAAGCGATGCGGTCTCCCTCGGCCACTTTTTGTTCGAGTGTATCACGGAGAATGTCTTCGCCCTTGTTCTCTCAGGCTTCCCGTGCGAAGGCCGCGCGGTCGGCAGTCGAAAGACCCGCCGGGCTCCTGGAATCATGCGACGGCCCGGTCGGATTCGCCGGCGCCGAAATAGACGCAATCCGGGTGCTGGAAGACCCGCGCCCTGACGCTGGCTTCGGGTTTCATCATCATCCCCGTTTGGTCAAAATATTCATGCCGCGTCTCGATAATCTTGAGCAAACCACCGAGTCGCTGATGGCACTCAGCTGAGCGACGGCGTGGGGTTCTCGTTTCGCCCATATCCGGAAAGAGCAGTCGATTGCTTTTCCCCTGGTGATTTCTCTCGTGGTGATAATGCCTGCAGTACCCCGTTAAGACCCGCAATAACGGGCCTTCGCCGAATAGGATCACCTTGGACAAACACTCCTGCTTGACCGACAAAGACGCGCTTCGTGCGGTCTCGTCGCAGGACAAGAAGGGCGACGGGAACCTGTGCGTAACTTCCGGGTTGCGCGTCATCCAGGAGCCATCTGAACCTGCACAAGTACGACGTACCAACTTCCGTCAACTTGGCCACTTCAGCATGGCCGAAGATGCCGGATCCCTTTTCCAAAAGCGATTACGCCATCCGCCTAAGGTCTTTGTTAATGCTCAGATCACAACCTGTTAGACGCAAAACCTCTTCTGTGCTCGATTCTGAGGAGACTTCTTCGAGCACTGGGCCTTCTGGAGTCATGCGGATCACTGCAAGTTCCGTGATGACCAGATCGACCACGTTCGAACCGGTAAGGGGAAGCGTGCACTTTTCCAGAAACTTGGGGCCGCCGTTCTTTGTGGTGTGCTCCATAGCTACGATCACGCGCTGCGCGCCTGCCACGAGGTCCATGGCACCGCCCATTCCTTTAACTAGTCTTCCAGGCACCACCCAGTTCGCCAGGTTTCCTTGCCGGTCCACCTCCATGGCGCCAAGAATGCTCAGGTCGATGTGCCCTCCCCGAATCATCGCAAACGATTCCGCGCTTGAAAAATATGAAGTTCCCGGGATCTCCGTGACGGTTTCCTTACCGGCATTGATCAGATCCGCGTCTGCCTGATCCTCGAAGGGATACGGCCCCACGCCTAGCATTCCGTTTTCGGATTGCAGCACGACCTCGATACCGGCTGGAACATAATTCGAGACCAGGGTAGGTATCCCGATTCCCAAGTTCACGCAGAATCCGTCGCGTAGCTCAAGAGCCGCACGCCGGGCTATGCGCTCCCGTCCGTCCATTCCCTTTCGTGGTACTACGGTCGTCATGCGTGTGCCCCGCGAACGGTTCTTCGCTCGATACGCTTCTCATACCCGACGCCGAGCACTACGCGCTGAACGTAAATCCCAGGGGTATGTACATGATCAGGACCGATTATCCCCGGTTCCACCAGCTCTTCCACCTCGGCGATTGTAATCCGCGCCGCTGCTGCCATTATCGGATTGAAATTTTGCGCCGTCTTGCGGTAGACCAGATTACCCATCCGGTCTCCCTTCCAGGCTTTGATCAGGGCGAAATCGGCCTTCAGGGCACGCTCGAGGATGTACTGACGTCCATCGAATTCGCGCACCTCCTTTTTCTCGCCCACAACGGTGCCAACGCCTGTCGGAGTGTAAAACGCTGGGATACCGGCTCCGCCCGCACGAATGCGCTCAGCGAGCGTTCCCTGCGGGATCAGCTCCACTTCGATCTCGCCCTTCAGGAGCATCGTTTCCAGTAACTTGTTCTCGCCTACGTAGCTGCCGATATGCGAGGCGATCATCCCCGCCTCAAGCATCAGCCCCATGCCATAACCATCGACGCCCATGTTATTTGAGATAGTGTGCAAGTTCCTCGCCCGTTTGCGAACCAGCGCTGCGATGAGGTTCTCGGGAATTCCGCATAGGCCGAAGCCGCCCAGCATGACTATAGCGCCGTCCTGGAGATCAGCCACGGCTTCGTCTGCGCTCGACAACACTCGATTCATGCTGATTGAGACCTCTACTTTAAGGGGGGCACGAACGGGAGCACGTGCGCAAACAACCAGCACAGAAAGAACACAAGCGGGGTTTGCACGATTAACTGCAGCATCCCGTAGCCGGCCAAGTCGCGCGCGCGCAACCGCAGAATTCCCAAGAGTGGCAACATGTAAAACGGATTAATCAGATTCGGCAAGGCCTCCGACGCGTTGTAAATCTGCACAACCCAGCCGAGATGAACATGATGCTCAACGGCCGCTTGCATCACATAAGGCGCTTCGATGATCCACTTGCTTCCACCGGACGGCACGAGGACACCGAGCGTTGCGGAATAGAGCGCAACCAAAAGGGCATAAGTGTTGTGTGTCGTCGCTGAAACAAATACTTTCGCGAGCTTCGCGGAGAGTCCGGTGCCCGCTATCATGCCGAAGATCATCGCGTAGATGGGAAACTGAATGATGACGCCGCTTGTACTAGATATGCATTCGTTGACGGCACGAACGAATCGCCGGGGTCTCCACTGCAACAGGAGACCCGCCGTAATAAAGATCAGGTTGTATGTGTTGAGGTCGAGTGCAGCCAGAACGCCCCGTGGGCTGGATCGGAACACGTTTACCAGGTAGGCGATCAGCATCGCCGCGATCACCAGAACCGGCACCGGACTAAATTCCAGCCATTCACCCGGGGTGGCACGGACATCGGCTTCTCGGTCAGCCGGTTTTGGATCGATCCCCATCCATTCCGCCGTTTTCGCGCGGTCTGCCGAAGGAGCCGAGAGATAGGCAACGGAAACGGAAACCGCCATCAACAGCACGGTCATTAGAAGACTCTGCCAAAGGAAGATCGTATTCGCCAGAGGAATTACGCCGCTGATCGCATACAACTTCTCTGGCATGGCTGCCTTTGTCGCCATCAGCAGCGCCGAGGAAGACGAAAGCCCCAACGCCCACACCGTGCCGAGCCCGAGATATCCGGCCGCGCCTGCGGCTCTGTAATCCAGGCCTTTTACGCGGACGGCCAACGCCCTCACCAGCATGCCACTGAAGATGATGCTCAGCCCCCATGAGATCAGGGATGTGGCCATAGAAAACAAAGCCACCCAGGCGACTGCGGAGCGCGGCGTTTTCGGGATTGACGCGAGCCTTCGAATCAGACCGGTGGTATGCGGCGCGGACGCTACGACGTATCCGCCTATGATTACCATCACCATTTGCATGGCGAAGGGCACCAGGGACCAAAAGCTTTTGCCGGCTTCAATCGCTAACGTCAACGGTCGCTCGCCAGCGAGAATGCCGCCAAGGAATACAACCGCTACGCCGAGCATCGCAAACACAAACGGATCGGGGAACCATCGCTCGCACCAGGCTGCAAGCGCCAATCCCAGACGGCTTAGCCTACCCTCTACTGGGGCGGCGAACTCACTAACTCCAGTGACAACCTGATTCCCGGACAGCTTCAAATTCACCGGCTGGAGGTCTGGACCGCAGCCCGCTCCGGATGCAATGTTAGTCGCTGTACGCGCCAGTTGTTCATGTCCGCCACGTAGATTACGTTCTCAGCTGGGCACGCCAAACCATGCGGCCAGTTGAACTGGCCGAGTTGGCGCCCGGACTGACCGAGCATGCCCAGAATCTTTCCGTCCAGCGTCAGTTTATACAGCCGCCCCGGCTCAGAGTCGATGGCATAGAGATACTGCGTCGATCCGGTTGTAATGCAAAGGGCCCACGGCGCGGTTCCGTTCGGAGCATTCGCAGGCACATTAAAAAGAGTGGGGTGACGCTTTTTGTCATACGCCACATTCAGCCAGATCACCTTCTTGAAGTTGCCGTCCGAGTCAAAAACCTGTATGCGTCCATTGCCGCGGTCCGCAATGTACACATTTCCCTGCCGATCGATCTGCATGTTGTGCGGATTTCTGAACTGACCCTCCCGGCTTCCATATGATCCCCAGGACTTAATCCAATCGCCGTTCTTGTCCATTTTGGCGATCCGGGAGTCGACATAACCGTCACTGACATAAATGTTGTCAGCTGCATCCCATGCGACGTCAGTTGGGCCATCAAACATTCCATCGATCGCAACCTTCTGACTTGGCGGCGTCCTCTTGTACTCGAAGCTGTCGTAACCTTCCGGACGCCGGCCGAGATTCATCACGACGTAGCCGGCCGGATTGAACTTCATCACGGAGTTCGTGCCTTTGTCGACCACCCAGAGATTGTCATAACGATCGAACCGCACGCCGTGAGCATAGCCGAGGCCGTAGACACCTTTGCCGATCTCACGCATAAATTTGCCGTGGGAATCGAATTCCCAAAGCTGAGTGGTGGCGTTCCCGTATAGCGGTCCTGATGTTGCGGTGCCAGGATGGTTCAAAACGACTACATTTCCCTTCGAATCGACAGCGATGCTGAGCACCTCGCCGAAGTTCATGTCCGGACTGTTCTTGAGGAAGTTCGCATCCGCGTCAAACGGGATCTGCGGAACGTCATTAATGACGGGAACATTCATGTTGGGGCCCGTCGGAAATGCCGGGCCTCCGCCACGCCCCTCGCCGGGTGCGATTTCGGGTCCTCCGCCTCCCCGGCCTCCCTGCTGGGCTCCCAGGCTCATCGCCGTCAAAATTGCGAATCCGATGAATCGAGTCTTTGATTTCACGACAGTCTCCTCACAATTGATTTCGTCAGAGAGCACCCCCTCAGGCTTTCTTCTTTGCGGCGTTGTATTCCTGGGTGGCTTGTTGAATTCCGCGCAAGTCCATGTCCGGCGTGAGCTTCCCCGAGAACTCCAAATAGAAACGTTGCGTGTCCATGATGATACGCTCGGGCCCGATCCAGTTGTCGTACTTGCCAAGCCGGATGTCGGCGGCGGCGGCACCCGCACTCATCCTGGCGTCGTAACGTTTTCGTGCTTCACCCTTCAGCAACTCTAGATAGCCGCGCATGTCCGCGAGTTCGGATTTGCCTCCAATCGGCCCGTGGCCAGGCACGATTGTCTCGACGTCCATCTGCTCGACTTTTTTGCAGATGTCGATCCAACTACTCGGATTCGCATTCTGGCAGAACGGCGCGACGTAAAAGAATGCGACATCGCCCGCGAACAGGATTTTGTGCTGCGGCAAATATGCCACCAGATCGCCGTAAGTATGCGCCGGCAACATGGGAAAGACCTCAACTACGTTCTTGCCGTAGTAATATGTTGCCTTTCCATCGATGGTCGTGACGGGAGGCAGGATCTTGCGTGGCTCAGTTCCGTCGGCCCATCCTTCCCGTTTCGCCCAGAGCGCGGGTCCGGGAGCACTCGCCATTTTTACCACTTCGGAGCGGCAGTACGGGTGGGCGACGATCTCTGCGCCCTCGAAGAACTGGTTGCCCATGACGTGATCAGCATGGTGGTGAGTATTGATCACATGACGGAACGGTTTGTCCGTGACTTTCCGAATCGCCTGGATAAAATTCTTGGCGTGAATGGGTGCGGTAGTGGTGTCGATGACCATGACACCATCATCGCCAACAATTAAGCCGCAATCGGAGACACTGACGTTGTCCCTATCGGGTCCGCCACCTTGAGTGTACCCGTAGACGTTCGGGGCAATTTCTTTCAACTGACGGTCCCAATTTGGCGGGTTGGGGAAGCGTGGATCGCGGTCCGGCGGGACCGGCTGTGGCCCGGGGAACTGAGCCTGGAGGATTTCACTCGATTCTAAGGTTGCCAAGGTCGCTAATCCGACCCTGGCCAACCTCCCGAGCACCTGGCGGCGATCCATTGACGCGTTTTCGCTAATTGCTGGCACGTGTATTGCCTCCGCCCTCGACTGGACCGGTAAGCGTTTGCCGGTTGAAAACTGCACGCGGGTCGGTGCCGCGGGGAACGATGATGCCAACGTAGGGCAGCATCATCTCTTCCCAGGTCATCGTCCCCGGATACACGGGACGATTTGGGTTTGGATTGAACTTGTTGTTGATGGAGTTGTCGTAAGTTGCATCCACGTAGATCTTCGACCCTTTTGGAAGATGTTTCGTCGGGTTCAGATAATACTGGAACTGCCAATTGAAATCATATCTCGCGTCGAGCAGAACTTCTTTTTTGCCGTCCGGATACTCCAGCGTGTAGGTCATGTCTTTGCCGCGGAGGTGCTCATGAGGCTGCATCATCGCGAGCTCTACATCCATTGCGAGTTGGGTAACCCCGGTAGGCGCTTTCCAATTCCCGTCATTGGGCGGAATGACCCAGTCGGGAGATCCAGCCGTGCCGCTAACGCTGGTCGAGATCCAGCGCTTCGCTGGCGGTGTGTCGCTCACCGTGAAACCCACGAGGGGGACATCGATCGTGTCTTTGCCACTGGGCGTGTAATGCACCTGGAAACGGAGATCAGTGCCGGCGGGCACCAACTTCGCTGCTCCGAACGGTCGATAATCTTCAACGCTGTTCCCGGGTAGATAGCAGGCTTCGGTGGCCCCAACGTCATTCACCGCATCGGGATTTTGGGGGCGAGCATTCGGTCCGTTTTGCGCAAAGCGTGCCAGACGCTGTTGCCGTTGGCCGGCAGTCTCGCGGTTTTCGGGAATCACAAAAACGCCTTCATCGTCCCGCTTTGCCTCAGACCATTGCGGCGTGAAGTACTGAACGTCGTCGCGATGGGGCACGAATACGATACAGATGTGGTGTGTTACATCAAGGGCACTAGGCTTCACCTCCATCGACGTGATCCAGACGTCCTTCGTGAACCCCGTGGGCACATAGATGTTGGTCCATTCGATCACATTTCGATCTGGGTGGGCGGGCACTGAGAATGGCTGCCCGCGAACGATAACATCCGGCTTTATCTGCCAGCCATCCGCGGGCCAGGCGACCGGCTTCGGTGCGTCCGCCGGGTTTCCTTCAGGAGCGCCAGCGTCCACCCATTTGGCGATCGTTTCGATATCCGCCGGAGTGAGCGAAGGATCATTTATAAAATGCAAGGAGCTGTGCCGGACCGTCCACGGAGGCATCTGGTGGGCCAGCACCTTGGTCTTCATACTGCGCGCCCATGGCCGTACATCTTTGTAGCTCAGCATGGACATCGGAGCAATTTGACCGGGACGATGACAGCTTTGGCAATGGGCCTGAAGAATCGGCTCAACATCCTTATGGAAGGTTGCGGCCGATGCTGGCGCCGACCCCTCTTGTTGTGCCTTTAAGATTACCGCTCCCACGCCGATTAGCCCGGCCGTTACGGCTCCTATAAATAGTACGGAGTACCACCTTGTCTTCATCTTTGTTCTCCTTGCGTTCTTGCTCACCAATTCAAAACGATCAACTAGGGACAAGTCGAGCTGATGTCCCTTAAACTCTTGACTAGCAGCCTGGGTCTATCGAATCGGGCTACACCCCCAACTGGGATCCCCGTCGTCCCGCCCGGACCACCGATCGTGTCTGGGGTCGGGGGCGTGTTTGCCGATCCTGGTTCGAGAACCCCGGTGACCTCAATACTGTGCCCCAAGTGGGTCTCAAGATCCGTTTCGCTCTTGAGGTCAACTGTCGTATCGCTCTTCATTGGGCCGGCAACCCCGAGATACTTTTGGGCCTTTGGAGTCATCCAGGGCGTCACCCCGATTACGCCGTTTTTCACCTGGAACAGGCCGTTTCCATTTTTCAATAGGCATCCGGTGACCTTGATTTCATCACTTACTTTGATGTCCTCTGTTTTTTCTGGATTCCCTGTTCGCGACGGATTACCAGGAATGTTTTGCGCAGTCAGAAATGGGACGACTCCCGAAAGGAGCATCACGCCCAATCCGACGGTTCTTGCCTTCATCTCTTCTCTCCAAACTTTATGTGATCGTTTTCAGAAAACGTACTTGATTGCAAACTGAATCACCCGTCCCGGGTTCGCGGACAGGATTGTGCCAAATAACGCGCTGCTCACGTTCACGTTTGGCGTACCCAGTCGCAAGCTATTGGTCACGTTAAACGCTTCGCCGCGGACCTGTACTGTTTGCCCCTCCCTGACTCTAAAGTCCCGATAAACTGACTGGTCCCATTCCCAAAACCCGGGCGCCCTTAATGTCCCAACTCCCATGTTTCCGTAGGTACCGGGCGTCGGCTGCCCGAAGGCACGTGGATTCAGCCAACTCACGCATGGTGCGAAGCTGCAAGACTGGCCTTGATTTGCAGCCGCCGTGTCCGAAAGTACCTGATTCGGACGAAGCACATAATTGTACCCCCCCTGGGGAACGAACAGGCCGTTCAACGCCGTGTCCGCGCCAGTGCTTGCCGTCACCGGATATCCGGTGCGTATGCTGAAGATGGTGCCAAAATGCCAGCTAGAGAGCAGCTTGCGACTTACCGCACCCGAAAACCTTGGCGTAGCAGCAACGAGCGTGACGTTTGCGATGTGCCGCACATCTATCGCCGAGGTGTTGCAGTCGCCGTAGTCCAGGTATCGGTTCTGCGGGCCATTGTTTTGATAGGGTGCATGGTGATAGCTCGAACCGTTATTCATGATTCCCATGAACGGGAGACCGTAGCAGTGCGACCAAGTATAATTTGCCGACAGACTTGTCGGCCCCTTACGGTAGTTGACGCTGAGCAGAAGACCGTTGTACGTCTGCGTTCCACTCGTATCGATTGAATCCATGCTGCCTAGAATCGTTCCGGCCCCTGCTGGATTGGTTAGTTGAAGCAATCGC
>CAYMHP010000104.1:0-17219 GCA_964390225.1 uncultured Solibacteraceae bacterium | reverse complement strand
GCGGGTTAGTAACCGGCAACTAACCGATGGCGGATTGTCCAAGGGCGGACCACACCCTAAAATACCGGTAAAGTGCCGCAAAACCCCCACTTCCGGCTAACTCCGCGGCGCTATCCCAATACGGTTTCGGTGGTAATCCCGGTTTATAACGAGGCCGAGGTTCTGCCGCTTTTGCGACAGCGGCTGGAGATCTTCTGGAATAACCTGGCCGCCGAGGCACAGCTGATCGTCGTCAACGATGGCAGCGCCGACCGATCGCTCGACTTCCTACTGCACTGGGCCGAGGAAGACGGGCGCGTTACGATACTAAACCTTGCCCGCAATTTCGGGCACCAGGCCGCCGTCACGGCTGGACTGGATCATGCGACCGGCGACGTGGTTGTCATCATGGATGCCGACCTGCAGGACCCGCCCGAAGTGATCCACGACATGGTGGAGGAGTATTGCCGCGGGTACGACGTCGTGTACGGAAGGCGCGCGGGACGGCAAGGCGAATCCGGCTTCAAGCGGCTGACGGCCTGGATGTTCTACAGGCTCATGCGTGGCCTGATCCATCCGGATCTTCCCGCGGATGTGGGCGACTTCCGGCTGATCTCCCGGCGCAGCCTGGATGCCGTGGCTTCGATGCGCGAGACCCACCGGTTCCTCCGCGGCATGGTCGCCTGGGTGGGCTTCCCACAGACCGAGGTGGCATATACACGCGAGCCGAGGGCCGCCGGAGCAACCAAGTACTCCGTCGCAAAGATGCTGCTGTTCGCCTGGAGCGCGGCCATTTCGTTTTCGCCGCTGCCGCTCAGATTGAGTTTTGGCCTGGGTGTCCTGCTCGGCCTTACCGCGATTACCCAGGGCGTCAATGCGCTAGTGCGGGCCGCGCTGGGTCTCTACAACGTGCCGGGATGGACGTCGCTCATGGTAGTAGTCTGCCTGATCGGGAGCGCGGTTCTCATCAGCATCGGGGTGTTAGGAGAGTACGTAGCGCGCATCTTCGAAGAGACCAAGCGCCGTCCGCTGTACATCGTGGCGGACGCGGTGAACGCCAGGACGGACACGCCCGCTCTTCCAACCGCCGAGTTGGCGCAGACTGCCCGGATGGATCTCGCCCGATTCCGATGAAGCAACCTGCGGAGCACGCAACCCTCATCCTGCAACGAGAATCGCAGTTCCACGACGGTTGGGCTTCGTCCACCGACGTGAGATGCATCGACGTGCGGGCCGCGTTCGAAGCGCCCACCGCGATGGAGAACCGCTTCATCCTCCACTTGCTCGGATCGCTTCGCGGAAAGCGTGTGCTGGATGTGGGCGCCGGGCTAGGGGAGTCGTCTATTTACTTTGCGCTTCAAGGAGCGGAGGTCACGTATACGGACCTGTCGCCAGCCATGAAGGAATTGGCGGAGCGGCTGGCATCGCTTCATGGCGTACCACTCACAACCGTACTGAGCGCGGGCGAGGCGCTGCCCGTGCCCTCGAACCACTTTGACATTGTCTATATTGCGAACACGATTCACCATGTCACCAATAAGCGGGCTCTTCTTGACCAACTGCGGCGGGCGCTTCGGCCAGGAGGGCTCTTCGTATCTTTCGATCCGCTCGGCTACAATCCCGCCATCGACGTGTACCGCCGCATGGCTACCAAGGTTCGCACAGAGGACGAAGCGCCGCTCACCTTCGCGGACGTGCGCCTGGTAAGGGAGTTCTTCGAGGATGTAGGGCATCGGGAGTTCTGGATCGCGTCGCTGGCACTATTCCTCAAATACTTCGCAATCGACCGCGTCCATCCCAACGAGGATCGCTATTGGAAACGCATCCTGCGGGAATCGCCGGAAACGCTGTGGTGGTGGTTGCCACTACACGGTTTGGACCAGGTTCTCACACGTGTGCCGCTTCTGCGGCGAATGGCGTGGAATATGGTCATGTGGGGCCGTAAGCCGCGATGAACTTTCGGAAGAGCCTGCCCTACCTGCTGCTAGGGCTGGGCTCGGCAGCCTACCTATATCCGTTTCTACGAGTGGTCTCAATGATCGGGGACGAAGGCACTTTCCTGTACGGCGCGCAACGTGTGACGGAAGGCGCCGTGCCAGGCCGCGACTTCTTCGAAGCCATGGCGCCCGGGAGCTTCTATTGGCTGGCATTGTTCTTCCGGTTATTCGGCACGACCTGGATGGTTTCACGGATCGTGATGGCAGCCACTGGGGTGGCGATCACGGTGACGGTCTTCTGGCTGGCACGGAGGCTCCATTCGCGATTCGACACCCTCGCGCCGATCGTTCTGCTGGTGACCACGATTCCGATATGGACGGCAACCAGCCACCATCTCACGAGCAATCTGTTCGCGCTCGTTTCGTTCGCGGCTTTGCTCGGCTGGATGGACACTGGGCGGCGATGGTGTCTTTACACCGCGGGAGCTCTGGCTGGGATCACAACGGTATTCATGCAGCAGAAGGGGCTCTTTTTGTTTTTTTCCTATCTGCTCATCGTGTGGATTGTGGGGCGAAAGCGGGAGGGCTGGCTGCGGGACTGCGCCAAGGTAGCAGCAGGATATGCGGCTTTCCTGGTCGTAGTGGCCTGCTACTTCTATTCCGTCGGTGCGCTCTGGGACGTGACTTATGCCAACCTCGTCTGGCCCTTCACAAATTATTCCACGGTGAACCGAGTCCCTTACGCTTACGGCCTTCGCGAGGTGTATTTCCGTTGGTGGGTGGGGATATTCTCGAACTGGTTTCCCTACGCGGTGGCTAGCAGCATCGTAGGTGCTCTCCTCTTCCCGTTGTTCTTGATCGCGGCGGTGCCTGTATTGCTTCTAGCTGTCGCGGCTTTTCACCGCAAAATCGCTTTCACACCGAGCGCGGTGCCGTATTGGATGGCGGGGATGGCCTTGTGGGCATCGGAGATGCACCGCAAGGATATCGCACACCTGGTTTTCGGATCGCCCATTCTTCTCGTGTTGTGCTTCTACCTTTTGGAGCAAACGCGCAGCCGCTGGTGGCGGTGGGGTAGCGCGGCGCTGACCGTGTCCTTCTGCCTGCTGGCGGCATTTCAGTTGGTTGGCACGCGCACGGCCGAGACGAGGATAGCTACCCGTCGTGGAGTGGTTTACGAATCGGCCAACGACGGCGCACTCCGGTTCCTGGAGGACCGGGCCCGGCCCAGAGAAGCAATTTTTGTCTACCCTTACTGCCCGATGTACTACTTTCTGTCGGGAACGGAGAATGCGACGCGGTACAGCATCTTGATGTACCACATCAACACGAATGCGCAATTTCACGAAGTTATCTTCGCGCTGGAGCAGAAGCAGGTGCGGTACGTTCTTTGGGATACCGTGATGGAGGGCCGCAATCTGCGTCGTTGGTTCCCAGGCTATCAGCACCCGCCCGCAGAGCAGCAGGTCGTGGAGCCGTATCTGAAGGAGCATTACACCGTGGTCGGGATCGAGAACGGGGTTCGGCTGCTCGAACGGAAAGATACAATCGCGGACGCCCGCACCATTGCAGCGTCTTCAGCCAGCCGGAACTTAAGAGCGCTTCAAACCCGCTGATGGCGAATAGCCCAGACGAGACTGCGGGATAGCCGCTCGGCGGAGCGAGTCCGCCGGTGGCGCATCCATCGTAAGAAGAACAGCACAGCCAAATCCACCACTGCGGCAATGGTAAAGATCAGCGCGTCGGCCGGGCCCATGCTTCCTCCATCCCACCACGAACCTGCGGCTGCAAACGGCGGAAAAGTAACAGTGGGGTAATGGGACGCACAGCCGGTATTTTCCGCGATGCTGCTAGACTTTTTGGTAATGCCGAAAGCGACGCATCTGGAATGCAGCCTGTGCAAAGAGAAGCGGGACGCGGACAAACCGGCAAACCTGTGTAGCTGCGGCGGCCCCTTGCTGGTGCGGTACGACCTGGACCACATTCGCCAGCGCTGGAGAAGGCGCGACGTGGCGAACGGCCGCTCCGATATGTGGCGTTACGCCCCGGTGTTGCCGCCGGGGGACCAGGCGATCGTTTCTCTGGGTGAAGGCTGGACGCCGCTCCTTCACGCTAGGCGGTTAGGCTCGCGCCTCGGAGCGGACAACGTGTGGGTGAAAGATGAAGGCGTCAATCCTACCGGGTCTTTCAAAGCCCGTGGGCTTTCCTGCGCGATTTCGATGTGCGTCGAGCTGGGAATCCGCAAGACCGCGATTCCGTCAGCGGGAAACGCGGCCGGCGCCCTGGCCGCCTACGCCGCCGCTGCGGGTGTCGAGGCCCACATCTTCATGCCGTCCGATGTTCCTCAGGCGAATTTCCTCGAATGCAAAGCCTACGGCGCCTGCGTCACGCTGGTTAACGGATTGATCAGCGATTGCGCTCGCATTGTGGCCGAGCGCGCCCCGCAGGAGGGCTGGTTCGATATCAGCACGCTCAAGGAGCCATACCGCATCGAAGGCAAGAAAACCATGGGCTACGAAGTGGCCGAGCAGATGGACTGGGAACTCCCCGATGCCATTTTCTACCCGACCGGCGGTGGCGTGGGGCTGATCGGGATGTGGAAGGCCTTCGACGAAATGGAGCGGCTGGGCTGGATCGGCAGCCGGCGGCCGAAAATGATCGCGGTGCAGGCCGAGGGCTGCCAGCCGGTGGTGCGCGCCTTTGAGGAAAACGAAACGCGCAGCCGTTTTTGGGAACACGCGCAAACCGTGGCGAGCGGCCTGCGCGTGCCCAAGCCGCTCGGCGACTTTTTGGTGCTTGAAGCAGTCCGGAAGAGCGGGGGAACGGCCATCGCCGTGAGCGACACGGAAATGCTGGATTCCGCAGTCCAACTGGCCTCCGAGGAGGGAATCTTCGCCGCTCCCGAGGGGGCGGCGTGCGTTGCGGCGCTCGAGAAACTGCTGGCTTCGGGTTTTCTGAAGTCATCGGAGCGGATGGTGCTTTACAACACGGGGACGGGCCTGAAGTATCCGGAAGCCTATTCCACGCGGTTTCCGCGCACCGCCGCCGGCGAGCAGGATAAGCTCGGGGGGCTGATCACACCGCGATGAAAGATCTCGCCCTCCGCACACTGGATGCGGTCACGCGCCGGAACGTCTCGTATGCCGACGTGCGCGCGCTCGAAATACGCGAGCGCGACATCACCACAAAAAACGGCAAGCCGGGCCATGTTTCCGGTTCGGAATCGCAGGGGATCGGCATCCGCGTGCTTGCGAACGGCTGCTGGGGCTTCGCGGCAACTGACGACTTATCTTCCGACGGTCTGGAAGCAGCTGCGCGCCTTGCGGTGCAGATCGCGCGCGCAAGCACCGCGGCGCACAAGCACGATGTGCTTCTTGCGCCCGAAGGCAAATACGAAGCGACCTGGCTTTCGCCGTTCCAGACGGACCCGTTCGCGCTGCCCATCGATCGGCAGCTAGGGACCCTGCTGGCCGTGGACGCCGAGTTGCGGCGCAATTCGGCTGTGAGCCTGGCGGAAGCCTCAATGCATTTCGAGCGGCGCCGGCAGGTATTCGCTTCCTCACTCGGCAGCCTTATCGACCAGACCCGCTACACCAGTGGCGCGGGTTTTTCGGCACTGAGCTATAAGGACGGCGAAATCCAGCGGCGCTCCTATCCCAATTCGTTCGGCGGGCAATATCAGCTCAAGGGATACGAACTGGTCGAGGAATTGAAGCTGCTCGAAAACGCGCCGCGGGTGGCTGAAGAGGCTGTCGCATTGCACTCGGCCGAGCAGTGTCCAGAAGGCGAGTTCGATCTCATTCTCGACAGCTCGCAACTCGGGCTGCAGATCCATGAGTCGATCGGCCATCCGATCGAGTTGGACCGTGTGCTGGGCAGCGAGGCAAATTACGCAGGCATGAGTTTTCTGACGCTGGACAAGCTCGGCGCTCTGCGCTACGGCTCTGACATCGTTAACGTCGTTTGCGACGCGCGGCTGGAACACGGCCCGGGGCTGGGGACTTTCGCGTTCGACGATGAAGGTGTTCCAGCGCAGTCGACGGACATTATTCGAAACGGGCAATTCACGGGCTATATGACCTCCCGCGAGGCGGCGGCCGAGGTCGGACAGCCGCGTTCGAACGGCTGCATGCGTGCCGACGGTTGGGGACGTATCCCGCTCATCCGAATGACGAACGTCAGTCTCGAGCCAGGACGGCAATCGATCGAGGAAGTCTTCGGCGTCGACCAAGCAATTTATATGGAGACGAACCGGAGCTGGTCGATCGACGACAAGCGCTACAACTTTCAGTTCGGGTGCGAGATCGGCTGGGAAATCCGCAATGGCAAGCGCGTTCGGATGTTAAAGAACCCGAGCTACAGCGGAATTTCCACGGAGTTCTGGAACGCCTGCGTAGCTATCGCCGGACCCGAGCATTGGACCCTGTGGGGCGTCCCGAACTGCGGCAAGGGTCAGCCGGAACAGGTGATGGGCACAGGCCACGGCGCAAGCCCCGCGCGTTTTCGCAAAATCAAGGTCGGAAGCGCGTATGGCGGATGAGATTCTCTCGGCGGAAGACGTTTTCGAGCAGGTGATCGAGGCGGCCCGAACGCGGGGTGCCGGCGAGGTGGAGGCGATTGTGGCAGGCGGCGACCACGCGCTCACGCGGTTCGCCAACAACTCGATCCACCAGAATGTCAGTGAGAAGACGAGACACCTTTCGGTTCGCGTGGTGCTGGATGGGCGCACGGCGCGAGCTTCGACGAACAGGCTCGACGGTAACGGCATCTGCGAGGTCATCGAGCAGGCGATAGCCATCACCCGGCTGAGCGAACCCGATCCGGAGTTGCTGCCACTCGCCGATCCCGTTCCTTACAACCACCTCGATCGCTTCTTTCACGCGACGGCGAACGCAACACCCGAGGAACGCGCGCAGGCGGTGGCGGAATCGATTGCAGTCGTCGCCGATGCCGGGCAGACGGCCGCGGGCATTTACTCGACCGGCCTTTCTACGTTCACCATTCTCAACTCGCACGGCGTCTCGGCATCCTACTCCGAAACGATGGCGCGCTTTTCGATCACGGCGATGGCGCCGGACAGTTCGGGATGGGCGAAGGCCAGCGCGTGCTATCACGGCGATCTGGACCCGCTGCAACTGGCCATGCGAGCGGCCAGGAAGGCTACGCGTTCGCACGCGCCGCGCGAATTGCCGGCGGGGCGTTACACGGTCGTACTCGAGCCGGCCGCCGTGCTGGACCTGGTGGGCCAGATGTTCGGAGATTTTGGCGCCACGGCCATTCGTGACGGTCGCAGCTTCTTGAACGATCGAGTCGGGAAGAAGATTTTCGGCGACACCATCACGATTACCGACGATGCGTACCACCCGCAACAATCGGGTGCGCCATTCGACGGCGAAGGCGTTCCGCGAAAGCGGCTGACGCTGGTCGAGAGCGGCGTAGTCTGCGACATCGCCTATAGCCGGCAGGCCGCCGCGGTGGCCGGCAGGGAGCCGACCGGACACGGTTTTCCACTGCCCAACGAGTTCGGTGAAGCGCCCGCCAATATCGTGATCGCGGGAGGCACATCTACGCTCGACGAGATGGTGGCGTCCACCGAGCGTGGCATTCTCGTAACGCGGCTGTGGTACATCCGCGAAGTCGATCCTTACGAGAAAATCTTCACGGGGATGACGCGCGACGGCACGTTCCTGATCGAGGACGGAGAGCTTGCGGGTGGCATCCGCAATTTCCGTTTCAATCAGAATTTGATCGAGCTGCTGTCGAACGTGGAGATGCTCTCGCCGGCGATCCGCGCATCCGGAGAGGAGAGTCCCGATATGGTGGTGCCCGCCATGAAGGTTCGGGATTTCAACTTTACCGAAGTGACGCGATTCTAAAGGGTTTGCCGGCGGCAAGACCGCCGCCGCTACGCTCCGCATCCGGTTAGCGGCTGAAAACGTTTGGGCACTATCGCGATTTACAATGATAGTAGTGCTCTCCGGATTTGATCCCCTAGTTGCCGAATGGTTTACTACCCGCTTCGGCACCGCCACCGAGCCGCAGTTGCGCGGGTGGCCGGAAATTCGCGAAGGCCGGGATGTGCTGATTTCTGCGCCGACGGGGTCCGGAAAGACGCTGGCAGCGTTTCTGCTGTGCATCGACGCGCTGATTCGGCGCGCGCGGCTGGGGCCGTTGCCCGATCAGACCGAGGTCGTGTACGTATCGCCGCTGAAAGCGCTCAGCAACGACGTTCATAAGAACCTCGATATTCCACTCTCCGAGATCCGCGAGCTGGCAGAGCGCCGCGGTGTTGCCCTGGCACCGATTCGGACAGCGCTGCGAACGGGCGACACGCCGCAGTGGGAGCGCCAGCAGATGACGCGAGAGCGGCCGCACATCCTGGTCACCACGCCGGAGTCGCTTTTCATCCTGATGACGGCGGCGAAGCCGCGCGAAATGCTGAAGAGCGTGCGCACCGTCATTGTCGACGAGATTCACGCCGTCGCCGATGATAAGCGCGGCTCGCACCTTGCACTGACTCTGGCTCGCCTCGATTATCTCGTGGAGCAGAACGGCGGGCCGAAGCCGCAGCGGATCGGGTTATCGGCCACGGTGAAGCCGCTCGAGGATGTCGCGGCGTTTCTGAGCGACCAGGCGCGCGTGGTCCACATCGGGCACAAGCGGCAAATGGATCTCGCGGTGGAGGTGCCTCGCGACGAACTTGGCCCGGTCGCGAGCACCGAGATGTGGGGCGAGATCTACGACCGCGTTGCCGATTTGATCCGCGAGAACCGCACCACGCTGGTCTTCGTGAACACGCGGCGGCTGGCCGAGCGCGTCGCGCATCATCTGACCGAACGCCTGGGTCAGGCCATGGTCCTGCCGCATCATGGGAGCCTTTCGCGGGCACTGCGGCTCGAGGCCGAGAAACGACTGAAGAACGGCGAATTGAAGGCTGTGGTCGCGACGGCATCGCTCGAACTCGGGATTGATATCGGCACAGTCGATCTGGTTTGTCAGATCGGATCGCCGCGCTCGATCGGTGTTGCGCTGCAGCGCATCGGCCGGTCAGGACACTGGGTCGGTGCGCTTCCCAAGGGCCGGCTGTTCGCGACCACGCGCGATGAACTGATCGAGTGTGCCGCGCTCGTGCGGGCTATTCGGCAAGGCGAGTTGGATCGGCTCGAAATCCCGCGCAACCCGCTCGATATCCTCGCGCAGCAGATGGTAGCGGCCTGTGCGGCCGAGGATTGGAGCGAAGACGACCTATACGCGCTGATGCGGTGCGCCTGGCCGTACCGCACGCTGGAGCGGAAGGACTTCGACGCGGTGCTGGAGGTGCTCTCGGAAGGAATCGCCACGGCACGTGGGCGCAGCGGCGCTTACCTGCATCGGGATGCGGTCAACCGGCGACTGCGCGGCCGTCGCGGAGCCCGCCTGACGGCGATCACGTCGGGAGGCGCGATTCCCGATACGGCGCAGTACATGGTGATTGCCGAGCCCGAGGGAACCGCGGTTGGGACCGTGGACGAGGACTTTGCCGTCGAGAGCCTGGCGGGCGACGTATTCTTGCTCGGCACGACGTCATGGCGGATTCGCCGCGTGGAGCCGGGACGGGTGCGCGTGGAAGATGCCAAGGGCGCGGCGCCGACCATTCCTTTTTGGACCGGCGAAGCGCCGGGCCGGACTGAAGAACTCTCGCGCGAAGTGGCGCGCCTGCGCGAGGACATTGCCGTGAATCCCTCGCCTGAATGGCTCGAGCGCGAGTGCGGCCTGGACCGGCGCGGGGCCGAGCAGGCCGTTGAATACGTGCTCGCGGGCCGCGCGATTCTCGGCAACGTTCCTACCGCCGATCGGATTGTCGCCGAACGCTTTTTCGACGAGGGCGGCGGCATGCAGCTGGTGATTCACTCCCCATTCGGGGCGCGCATCAACCGCGCCTGGGGCCTCGCCCTGCGCAAACGTTTCTGCCGCACCTTCAATTTCGAGTTGCAGGCGGCCGCCACGGACGATGGCATCAATGTTTCGCTGGGCGAGCAGCACTCGTTCCCGCTGGACATCGTTTTCGAATTCGTGCGTCCGGAGACGGTGGAGGAAGTGCTCGTGCAGGCGCTGCTGGCGGCGCCGATGTTTGGCGCGCGCTGGCGATGGAACGCGACTCGCGCGCTCGCAATTCCGCGTTATGCGGGAGGCCGCAAGGTTCCGCCGCCGATCCAGCGCATGCGCGCCGACGACCTTGTAGCGGCCGTGTTTCCCGACCAGGCGGCGTGCGGGGAGAATCTAACGGGCGACATTCGCATTCCCGATCACCCGCTGGTGAAGGAGACGATCGATAACTGTTTGTACGAGGCGATGGACCTCCACGGCCTGCGCGCCCTGCTCGGCGCCATTCAGGATGGCCGGATTCAAACCCGTGCCGTGGACACGCCCGAGCCGTCGCCGTTTTCGCATGAGATTCTGAACGCGAACCCATACGCTTACCTGGATGACGCTCCGTTGGAAGAGCGGCGCGCCCGCGCGGTGCAGATGCGCAGCACACTGCGCGCCGACTATGTCGAGGGGGCGGGGGCACTGGACCCCGAAGCCATCCGGCAGGTCGCGGCGGAGGCGTGGCCCCCGATGCGCGATGCCGATGAATTCCACGAGGCGCTTTGCGGTGTAAGCCTTCTGGCTTGCGACGGCGCCGAACGCGGCGAATTTGCGGCACGGCTGATGGAAGATCGCCGCGTGACCATAGCCAGCATCGAGGGACGCGACTTTTGGGTGCCCGCCGAGCGCCTGAACCTGGTGTTGCGGGCCTATCCAAGTGCGAGTATTGAGCCCCGGATCGAGGCGCCCACAAGCACGCGCGCCATTCCCGAAAATCAGGAGGCGTGCGCGGCTGAAATTTTGCGCGGATGGTTCGAGTGCTCCGGCCCGCTGCGTGCTTCCGACTTGGCGAAGGACCTCGCGATGCCGCGCGAGTTAGTGGATCAGGCGTTGGCGCAACTGGAGGCCGAGGGGCAGATTCTGCGCGGCAGTTTCAGTGGTGGAGGCGAACTGGAATGGTGCCACCGCCGCCTGTTGGCCCGCATACATAGGCTGACCATCGGCCGGCTGCGGCGCGAAATCGAGCCCGTCACTACATCGGAATTCTTCGCGTTTCTGAATCGTTGGCAGCACGTTTCCACCGGCCACCAACTGCACGGCGTCGACGGAACGCTGCAGATCATTAAGCAACTGCAGGGGAGCGAATTCGCCGCGTCCGCCTGGGAAACGGAGGTCCTGCCGCGCCGCATCGCGCAGTACAAGCCCGAGTACCTCGACCAGCTTTGCCTCTCCGGGGAGGTGAGTTGGGGCCGGCTTTCGCCGCATCCGGCGTTTGAACGGGAGAGCGACGATTCCCGGCGCGTCCGGCCCACGCGCGTAGCGCCGCTGGCAATTTTCCTGCGGGAGGATTCGTCCTGGCTGCTGGCTACCCCGCAACCGTGTCCGAAGGAATCGCTTTCGCATCCGGCGCGCGAAGTGCTCCAGGTGCTGGAGACCCGCGGCGCATGCTTCTTCGCCGATCTCACGAAGGCTACGGGCCGGCTCGCGAGCGAAGTCGAGGATGCACTTTGGGAGTTGGTGGCCGGAGGTCTGGTGACGGCCGATGGATTTGAGAACTTGCGGGCCCTGCTGGATCCCAAGCGGCGGCGCGGCGAAGGCCGCGGCCGCACCGCGCGCCCGCGGCATGCGCCGGGACGATGGGCGCTGCTGCCACATACCGAGCCGCAGGCCGGCGGCAACTCCGAAGCGTTCGCGCGCCAACTGCTTCTGCGCTGGGGAGTAGTGTTTCGCGATCTCGCTTACCGCGAGCCGCTGGCGCCAGCATGGCGCGACTTGCTGCTGGCCTACCGCCGCATGGAATCGCGCGGCGAGATCCGGGGCGGCCGTTTTGTTGCTGCCTTCATCGGCGAGCAGTTTGCGCTTCCCGAGGCGGTGGATCTGTTGCGGGCAATCCGCCGCTCCGGTGAAACAGCCGCGGCGCCCGAAGGTCCCGGCCCCTGGGCGGCACTCCAGCCAGCGAGCCAGTCCGCGAGCTTGCCAGCTGTCAGCTGACCAACGCGCTTCCACGCCGAGGCCCAAGACTTCTCAACCGGTTGCGGGCGAGCGCTGCCGCGTTTGCATCACTTCTGCGCTACTACGCATCTTGGAAGTGTCGGGCGATTTTTTGTTACATTGAACAATTCCATGCGCAATGTGGTGATCATTGGTTCCGGCTGCGCCGGCAACACGGCCGCTATCTACGCGGCCCGAGCCAATCTGAAGCCATTAGTCGTCAGCGGGCACGAAGCCGGCGGACAGCTCTCGTTGACAACGCTGGTGGAGAATTTTCCCGGGTTTCCTGAGGGCATCAACGGCCCCGATCTGGTCGAGAACATGAAGCAGCAGGCGCAGAATTTCGGCGCCGAATTCCTGCATGGCGCCGTTATCGACACGGATCTTTCGGTCCGCCCGTTCCGTCTCAATATCGAAGGCGAGTGGCTGGAAACCCGCACGCTAATCATCGCCTCGGGCGCTTCGGCGCGCTGGCTGGGATTGGAATCGGAGCAGAAGCTGATTGGCCGCGGCGTCAGTTCGTGCGCCACCTGCGATGGGTTCTTTTACCGTGAAAAGAAAATCATGGTGATCGGCGGCGGCGATTCGGCAATGGAGGAGGCCAACTTCCTCACGCGCTTCGGGCGCGAAGTCACACTCGTGCATCGTCGCGAGGAGTTCCGCGCCTCGAAGATCATGCTCGACCGCGCCCGGCACAACCCCAAGATCCGCTTCCTCACGAACACGGTCGTCGAAGACGTACACGATGTCTCTAGGCAACTGGTCACCGGGGTGCGGCTGCGGGACCTGAAAACCGGCCGGATCTGGGACGAGGAGGTGGACGGCTTTTTCGTCGCAATCGGGCACATCCCGAATACGGCCATTTTCCGGGGACAGATCGAAACCGACCCGGAGGGTTACATCCTTTCGCGGGGCGGGGCGCGGACGAACATTCCCGGCGTGTTTCACGCGGGTGATGTGCAGGACCGCGTTTACCGGCAGGCGATCACGGCGTCCGGCGCAGGCTGCATGGCCGCCATCGAAGCCGAGCGATTCTTGGAAGCGGAGGGGCACTGATATGATCGAGCGCATTTCTCCTCCCGGCGCGCCCGCGCCCCGGGGGCCCTACTCGCCGGCCGTCCGCGCGGGCGATTTCATTTTCATTTCGGGGCAGGTTCCGCAGGAGACCGGCGATATCGCAAATGAAACGCGGCAGGTGCTCAACAATATTAAGCGCATCCTGGAGGGTTGCGGAGCCAGCCTCGCCGACGTGGTAAAGTGCCAGGTGTTCCTGGCCGACGGCAAGGATTTTGCGGCGATGAACGAAGTTTACGCTGAGTTCTTCGGAGACGCCAAACCCGCGCGCAGCACGGTGGTCACGGCGTTCGCGCTTCCCAATATTCACGTAGAGATCGAGGCCATCGCGTACAAACCGAAGTAGGGCCGCGTACAGGTGGACCCGCGCCATCACTGCTGCTGAAAACTGCCTTTTCAGCCCCGGCGGTCACGCCGGGGGTTCGGGAGCGGCAGGTCACCCCCGAACTCACTGGCGCGCCTGAAGACCAGGTACAGGTCGCATCCTTTCCAATTGCGCGATGAGTCCGTCCGGGTCGTCGACCGAAAGCGCGATGCGGTCTAGCGGCCGCCGAATCCCAAACATCCCGAGGGCGACGGCCGGCTCCGAAAATTCCAGCACGATGGTGGGATCTCCAGCAGGACGAAATCGAAAGGCCGCGGGGTCGTCTCCCGTTCGGTATGACGCGATGGCGGTGAGGGGGACGCGCAGATTCCACAACAGTCCGTGGCGAATTACGAGTTGATGTGCGTCCGCCAGAATCGGGCACAAGACCAGCGAGCGCGCGATCGCAACGAACCAGATAGCCCCGTAAATGCTGACGGCGGTCAGCACCCATGCAAACGCAACGCTCCAGCGCATCACGACCAGGTGAACCAGGGGAATTTCGATGGCGCTCAAGCCTGCCAGTAATCCAAACAGCTGGGCGGTGCCGGCGCGCTCGTGCGTGGAGAAGGCCCGCGCCCCTTCGGGAATGTCAGGAGTGCTCCGCCACGAGGCGAATGCGTAATAGAGAACCGCCAGTTCACCGGACATCAGCGTGAGTTCACCCGAGTCCCGGCACGCCGCCGAGCGATTTGGCGAGTTTGACGGCGCGCACCACCGCTTGAGCGACGGCTTCGGCGGCAACTACTCCGAGCGTGTTGATATCCGCTTCGCGATCGCCGTGCGACAAAGCGAACACGACATCCCCGTCAAACATGGTGTTTACCGGATAGATCGTCCGCGCCATCCCGAGCCCCGCAAGTTCGGCGAGCTTCTTCGCCTGCACCTTCGTCAGCCGGGCGTTGGTCGCGACGACGGCGAGCGTAGTATTCGTACGTCCGAAGCCCCCGGTCGCACCCTTCGTCATCTGCTCTTCTGTATTCGCCAGAGCGCGGCTGTTCTCGGCGACTCGGGCACCCGCGACGAGCTTACCCGAAACGGGGTCACGTAGATCGCCGAATGCATTCACGGCGACCAGGCTCGCCACCAGCACACCGCCGCCGAGCGAGATTGTGACCGAGCCGATACCCGACTTCATCGCCTGGCGCATTCCGAAGATTTTGCCGACGGTCGCGCCGGTTCCCGCGCCCACAGATCCTTCCGGCACCACGTCCGTGTTCGCGGCCATTGCCGCGGCCTCTCCCATCGCGAGGTTCGGACGTACATCGGCCTTTCCAATGTCGAGATCGTAGAGAATGGCGGCAGGCACGATCGGCACTTTCGCGGCCTTCGTCGGGAAGCCTGCGCCGCGGCGCTCCAGATAGCGGCGAACACCGGACGCGGCCTCCAGTCCGAAAGCGCTCCCGCCGGCGAGCAGGATGCCGTGGACCTGCGGAGTAACGTGCAGCGGGTCGAGAGTGGCGATCTCTTCGGTGCCGGACGCCGAACCACGGAGATCGACGCCTCCCACGGCACCCGCTTCGCACAGAATCGCAGTACACCCGGTGATTGCGTGGAAGTCGGAGACGTGCCCGACGCGGATTCCAGGGATGTCCGTAAGTCCTTTCATCGCGCGACTTATAGTTGTATGGTAGCATCGGAGTTCGGGGACCCACCTGTTTGCTCGACCTGCTGAAAGGGCCCGTACTCTCGGTCCAGGAGTTCTTCTTACTGGCAGGCCGGGCCATTCGTAACGTATTCCGAGCCCCACACTACGGCGACGATATCGCGCTGCAGATGGACGACATCGGAGTCGGCAGCCTCCCCATCGTTGTGCTCACCGGCTTATTCAGCGGTGCCGTCATGGCTCTGCAGATGTCCCGCGCGCTGGCGCAATATGGGCAGGTGGGTCGGACCGGAATGGTGGTCGCCATTACGCTGGTCCGCGAACTGGGACCCGACCTTACGGCGCTGATGGTGGCGGGCCGCAATTCTTCCGGTATGGCCAGCGAACTTGGGTCGATGAAGGTCACGGAACAGATCGACGCCATGCGGGCACTCGGTACGGATCCGATTCAGAAACTGGTAACGCCGCGGCTCATCGCGACTGCCGTTATGCTGCCGGTGCTCACCATCATTGCGGATTTCGTCGGCATCTTCGGCGGATGGATGATCTCTTATTTCTTTCTCAACCTCACCTCCCGGCAATACTGGAGTTCGGCCTGGCGCGCGCTGGAATGGAACGATGTGACACAGGGCCTGCTTAAGCCATTCGTGTTTGCGTTTGTCGTCTCTCTGATCGGATGCTTTTACGGACTGCGGACCACGGGCGGAACGCAGGGTGTAGGCCGCGCGACGACACAGGCAATGGTCACCGCTTCAGTACTGATTTTCGTCCTGACGTACTTCATCGCCCAGATCTTTGTCACGCAAACCTGACCTGATGCCGGACGCTGCCCCATCCATTCTCCGGTTTGAGAAGGTGACCGTGGAGTTCGAGGATGTCACCGCGCTATCCGATGTCTCGTTCGAGGCGCGCGAAGGGGAATCGCGCGTCATTCTCGGGGCTGCCGGCAGCGGGAAAACAGTCTTGCTGAAGACCGCGCTCGGGCTGGTCAAACCGGCTGCCGGCCGGGTGCTGGCATTCGGGCGGGACCTGACCACGCTCAGGGAGAAGGATCTGTTCGATATCCGCAGCAAGATGGGCATGCTTTTTCAGGAAAGCGCCCTCTTCGATTCGCTGACGATCGAGGAAAACGTCGCTTACCCGCTGCTCAACCAGAAGTCGATCCACTGCCCACCGGACCAGGTGCATCCACGCGTGGAGCAGGCCCTCGAGTTCGTGGAACTGGGTGGAACGCTGGAGAAGTTTCCCAGCGCGCTCTCCGGCGGTATGCGCCGGAGAGCGGCGATCGCGCGCGCCATGGTCACCAATCCCCCATTGATGCTCTATGATTCGCCGACGGCGGGGCTCGATCCCATCACGTCGAACACGATCATAGAGCTGCTGATCAAAGCGCGCGATCTCACGCGAACCACAGCCTTGGTAGTTACGTATCGTTATCAAGACGGCAACCTGATCGCCAATTTCCGATACAATTCGGAACAAGGGCAGTTGGAGCCGGCTCGTAACGGGTCAAGGGGAGAGATTCGGACCACGTTTATGGTGCTTCAGGAAGGCCGGTTGGTCTTCGAGGGAACTCAGGACCAATTGGAGGCCTCGCAAAATCCTTACGTGTGCAGGTTTGTGAAGCGGCGGGAACCGCATGGCGGAAAAGAGTAAAGTTCGCTGGTCGCAGCTAAAGGTCGGGTTGATCGCGCTGACAGCCGTGCTGATTGCGGCTGTGCTGATCTTTCTGCTCACTAGCAGCAAGGGCATCTTCAAGCACAATGTCTCGTTGCGGACGTACATGGACGATGCCTCCGGTATGCAGGACGGCACCCCCGTTCGGCTCAATGGCATCAGCATCGGGTACCTCGATAAGCTGCAGTTGACGAACTCCAACAATCCCAAACGAGCGGTCGAGTTCGACATGCTGGTGGAAGAGAAGTACCTGAGCGAGATCCCCGTGGATTCGGTAGCCGGAATCAGCGCGGCGAACCTGCTCGGCGATAAGTTCATCAACATCACCAAGGGACGAGCGGCGCAGCACGTGCAGCCGGGCGCCGAACTGCCCAGCCAGCAAATACAGGACATTCCCGAGCTGATGGCGCAGAGCGCCAACCTGCTGCAATCGTTCCAAACCATCGTTGGCCGCGTGGACACGCTGCTGGCGGGAGTCGAACAAGGAAAAGGCAACATCGGCAAGCTCCTCAAGGACGAGGAA
>CAYMHP010000103.1:0-17331 GCA_964390225.1 uncultured Solibacteraceae bacterium | reverse complement strand
GCAGGATGGCTTGTTGCGCGTCCTCTTCGCAGTCGAACACTCGCGCCGGACCTTCGTGGAGCATCTTGTCGTGGCCGGCCAGCTTGATGACGCAGCCTTCCGGAGCAAGACTGCCCCGCAGAATGGCAAGTCCGCCGCGCGTCTTCAACGCCTTATTGAGAGGACGAACGACCTCCTGGCCCGGCGTTTCCCTGGCCTCGGCGGCCTCCTCGGCAAAAGTGCGCCCGGTGACGGTCAGGGCGTGTCCGTCCACCAATTTACCTTCGACGAGGCGTTGCGCGATCACGCCGATTCCGCCCGCCTTGTCGACGTCCACGGCCATGAAACGGCCGCCCGGCTTCAGGTCGACAAATACCGGAGTGCGGGCGCAAATGGCGTCGAAATCGTCGATCGAGAGCGGCAAATCGGCCTCGCGCGCCATCGCCAGCAGATGCAGCACGGCATTGGTAGAGCCGCCAGTTGCCGCCACCCCTGCGATTGCATTGTCAAACGCTCGGCGCGTGCAGATCTCGCGCGGGCGCCGGTCATTGCGTACGGCATCCATGATGATTTCGCCGCAACGCCGCGCCACGTCGTCCTTGCGTTTGTCTACCTGCGGCACAGCGGCGGTGCCCATCGGCGCAAGCCCGATCAACTCCATGACGGTGGCCATGGTGTTGGCGGTGTACTGGCCGCCGCAGGCGCCCGCACCGGGGCAGGCGTGATCTTCGATTTCGCGCAGTTCCCGATCGTCGATGCGGCCCGCCGCGTTGGCGCCGACCGCCTCGAAGACTTCCATGATCGAGATGTCCTTGCCCTTGTGCCGGCCGGGCAGGATCGTGCCTCCATAAAGAATCACCCCCGGAACGTTCACTCGCAGCAGCGCCATCGCGGCTCCGGGGATGGTTTTGTCGCACGCCACCAGCGCCACAATGCCGTCGAACATGTGGCCGCGGACGAGCAGTTCGATGGAATCGGCGATGACCTCGCGGCTGACCAGCGACGTCTTCATGCCTTCCGTCCCCATCGTGATCCCGTCGCTGATGGCAATGGTGTTGAACTCCATGGGAGTGCCGCCGGCGGCACGGATGCCCTCCTTCACCTTAACGGCCAACTCGCGAAGGTTGTAATTGCAGGGCATGGTCTCGATCCAGGTATTCGCCACCCCGATGATCGGCTTTCCCAGATCCTCGTCGGTAAACCCGATCGCTTTTAACATGGCCCGGGCGGGGGCACGGTTCTTTCCCTGGGTGATGGCGTGGCTCTGGAGTTTCATAGGAAAAACCAGTGTACCGCGCCAAGGAAAAGGGTTCGCAGTGAGCCGGCAGAGGGACTCCGCCGCGGTCGTATGTTCAGAAGGTCGCCGGGTGCTTGGTCAGGAGCGGCTCAGGACGTGCAGCGGATCCAGCCTCGGGACATCCAGCGCGCTCGCCGCCGTGGACTTCGCGGGCGCCAGGCAGACTTTCACGATCAGCTCTTCTCCTTCGCACGGAAAGCGCTCCACGATCCACTCGGCGTTGCTGCCGCCCTTCGTTTTAAAGTTCCTCCCGAACACGACTGTCGGGATGCTCAGCCCCAGCCGTCCCACGTGGTTTTCCAGCTCATTCTTCACGCTTCCGATCACCATGTTCGTCAGCTCGGCTATGGCGTCGAGCACTTCTTCATCTACCGCGCCTGGCTGCGTCTGTAACATCCGCGAACAGACGAAGCACGCGAGGTTTGGGGAACAGCGAATGCTTCCCACTCCCGCCCACTCTCCCGACAATCCGATGAACGACATGACGCCGTCATTGGACTCGGAGGCGGGAGGCGCAACGGCGGCGTCGCCCGGCTTGATTTCCATGTCCAGCATCGTGGAGAAGACCTCCACCACGGCTTTGCGGATGCAATCGGCGATGATCTCGGGTAGGTCCATGGCGATGTGGCGGCTACAGCAGGCCCGCCAGTTTCTCCTTCAGTTGGTCCGTACTAAAGGGCTTTCGCACGTAGCCGACGGCGCCCAGCTTGACTGCCTCGGCGACCAGGGCCTCGGACCCCTCCGTACTGATAATAACCACCGGGACTTCGGATAGCGGGGCGGACGCCTTGACGGCCGCCAGGAACTGCAGTCCGTTCATGTTCGGCATGTTGATGTCCGTGAGCACCAGCTTCACGGACAAGGTCTTTAACATTTCCAGGGCCTCCTGACCGTCGCCGGCCTCGTGGATCTCGCCGATGGTCATGCCGGTCTGCCGCAAAACACGCTGCAGGATTTTCCGGATTGCGGAGGAGTCATCAACCACCAAAATGTCTGCGTCCATGCTGCTCCTGACACTCTCTTCATCGGATCAAAGCGAAATTTCGTGAGGGGAGAGCCTTGTTTGGAACGTTGGCAGTCTCATAACCGCCTGGTTTCATACCCTAAAGTCTCGTTTTACTTTTCCCGATCAAAGGACTGAGAGGATACGTATGCCCCCCCGCAAGCTACTTCCGATGCTGCTGTTTCTTCCGGTTTTGCTTCCGGCTGAATCGCAGCCGGTTGGACCGCCGGGAGGCAGCGCACCCCAAGCCGCCACCTCCGCTTCGCCCTGGGACGTCGCGGCGCCGGTTCGCCAGTGGACTGCAAAACTTCCCTCGTGGCTGAAGCTCACTGGCGAGATTCGCGGCCGCTCGGACAACTATTTCGGCCTCAACGGCACACCGGGAAGAGACAACTCCTATTACCTGCATCGGCTGCGCTTGAACGTCACTGTCACGGTGGCGCCCTGGCTCCGCTTGGTGGCGCAGGGGCAGGATTCTCGCGAAGCGGGGTATGACCGGGCCCCCGTCCCGTACACCCTGGCGAACCCGTTCGATCTCCGCCAAGGATATGTGGAGATCGGGCTGCGCGCCGATGACGCGCCCTGGACTTTACGTTTCGGCCGGCAGCCGCTCGTATTCGGCGATATGCGATTGGTCAGCACGAGTAACTGGGGCAATGTCGGGCCGAATTACGACGGGCTGCGGCTCACTGTGCGGCAACCTGGCGTGCGCCTGGATGGATTTGTCTCACGCGTCGTCGTCCCGGGCGACGGGTTCGACGCCCCGCGCAAAGACAAAATGCTCTCCGGGTTTTATTCGTCATTCGATGCCTGGGAAAAGGCCGCCACATTTGACGCCTACGTCTTCTGGAAGAAGAATCTGCAGACCATCGACCTGTTCACGTACGGCGCCCGATCGAGCGGCAGACTGCCGTATGGGCTCGACTACAACGTGGAAATGGCCCTCCAGCGCGGACGCGTCGCGGGTCAGCCCGACGCCGCATGGGCTGGGCATTGGGAGATCGGACACAGGTGGCGGGCCGTGCGCGGATCGCCCCGGTTGGCAGCCGAGTACAACTACGCCACCGGTGACCAGGATCCGCACGATGGCCGTTGCGAGAGCTTCGATTCGCTCTACCCCACTAATATCTACGGTACCGCCGGAGATTTCGGCTGGCGTAACCTGCACGAGCCGGCAGTCTATCTCGAATGGCAACCCGACAAGAAGACGAAGATCAAGACTGCCTATCACTTGTTCTGGCTGGCCGAGACGCACGATGCGCTCTACACGGCCTCCGGGTCAGTCTTTGCTTCCGCGCCGAACGCGACGGCGAACCGCGTCGGCTCCGAGGTAGACGTCCGCTGGATTCACCAGATGAGCAAGAGCCTGCAGCTTTGGTTCGGCTATGCGCACCTGTTCCCCGGCCCGTATCTGAAGCAGGCCGGCAAGGGCGCGGTCGACTATCCATACGCTAGCTGGACAGTCAATTTTTGAGGCTGGCGATCTATCCGCGGTTGACAATTCCAAGACGGCGTTCACTTCCGATGGCGCCTTCTGGCTGACGTTGGTCGGCTTGATTCTGGCGCCCAAGTTCGGCTGGGGGGAGGCGACGCCACCTGCGTTCATGGCGTGGTACCTGTTCCTGTGCTGTTCTTCCTGTTGGCCGTCCAGGATTGGACGGGGTCGGTCGTAATCGGCCGAATCGCCGGAGCCGAGGGTATCCTTTGCGGTTTGAGTGCGATCTATCTGGCGATGGCGGAAGTCCTCAACGAGAAGTTCACCAGAAGCGTGCTGCCGATCGGGTGAGCACCCGTTAGCGCATCTCCAGTTGGAGTCGCCCTGGAAGGCGTTCCGCCGACAGCCGGCGCTTTCTCCGGCGGCTGCCAGCGGTGCCAGACGGGGGACGGAGTATTTGAATCCTCCCGCGATCTCTAAAGTGGCGCGGACCTCGTTCCGATAGTACCCGTGGCACGCGCATTCAGAGGCGTTCACGATGGAAGACCAAGAAATCATCAAAGAGTTTCTGATTGAGAGCAACGAAAACCTGGCCCGCCTGGATCAGGAGATGGTAGAGCTGGAGCAGCATCCCAAAGATGCCAAGTTGCTGGCGAGTATTTTCCGCACCATCCATACCATTAAGGGCACCTGTGGATTCTTGGGCTTCAGCGCTTTGGAATCGATCACGCACCTGGCCGAGGATATTTTCAGCCAGCTGCGCGACGGCCAGCGGGAGCTGACTCCTCCTCTGGTCACGGTCATCCTCGAGGCCGTTGATGTAACCAAGAAGGTGCTGGTCTCCATTGAGGCGACCGGGAGCGAGGGTCCGGACACCCACGGGCCGCTGCGCGAGAAGCTTCGGGAGGTGCTGGGACAGCGGACCCAAACGGCTCCTCCGGCAATGCCTATCGCTCCTCCGCCCGTCGCCAAGGTAGATGGCTCATCAACGGAAGCCGCGCTCGAACCTCCGGCCGCCACCCAGCCGGCCGAGTCCGAAGCCGCGCAGAAAGCCGCGAGTTCGATCTCCGATTCGACCATTCGCGTGGATGTCGGGCTGCTCGATAAGCTCATGAACCTGGTCGGGGAGCTGGTGCTGACGCGCAACCAGATCCTGCAGTTTAATGCGCAGCAGGAAGACACTACCTTCAATGCCACTTCGCAGCGGTTGAATCTGATCACCACGGAACTGCAGGAAGGCGTCATGAAGACGCGCATGCAGCCGATCGGCGTGCTTTGGAACAAACTGCCCCGGGTGGTCCGCGACCTGGCCGCGTCCTTCGGAAAGCAGATTCAACTGGAGATGGACGGGGCCGATACCGAACTCGACAAGACGATCATCGAAGCCATTAAAGATCCGCTCACGCATATCGTCCGGAATTGCGCCGATCACGGGATCGAGAAGCCGGAGGCGCGCGTCGCCGGGGGCAAGCCGCCCATGGGAAGGCTGCTGCTCCGGGCCTTTCACGAGGGCGGGCAAGTCAACATCGAAATCAGCGACGATGGCGCCGGCATGGATGTGCAGAAGTTGAAGAGCAAGGCGCTGCAGAAGGGGCTCATACGGCCCGAGCAGGCGGAACGCATGGGCGATCGCGAGGCGCTGGGCCTCATCTTTCTTCCGGGTTTCTCGACGGCGAGCGCGGTCACCAGCGTCAGCGGGCGCGGCGTCGGAATGGACGTAGTGCGGACCAATGTGGAGAAGATCGGGGGCGTGGTCGATCTCATCAGCCGGGTAGGAGAAGGAACCACCGTCCGATTAAAGATCCCCCTGACGCTGGCGATCATCCCGGGCCTGGTCGTCACCAGCGGCGGAGAACGCTTTGTCATTCCGCAGGTCAGCCTGCTCGAATTGATCCGGCTGGAAGGCGATTCCGGCAAAATGCAAATCGAGTCCATCCACGGAACGCCGGTGTATCGCCGCCGCGGTAAGTTGCTTCCCATCGCGTACCTGAACCGGGTTCTGAAGCGCGGGACGGGGCAGAATTCCGACGTTCTCAATATTGTTGTTCTGCAGGCGGAAGACCGGCAGTTCGGGCTGGTGGTGGACGGCATCAGCGATACGCAGGAAATCGTCGTCAAACCGCTGGGCAAGCAATTCAAAGGATTGACCTGCTATGCCGGCGCCACCATCATGGGCGACGGGCAGGTGGCGTTGATTCTCGACGTACTGGGGATCGGCCAGCTCTCCGGCGTGCTGCAGGAATCGCGCGAGCAAAGCCGGACCGAAGCTGAGCGCAGCGAACACGCCCATATCGACCGGCAAACGTTCCTGTTGTTCCGGGCGGGCTCGTTTCAGCGGCTTTCGGTTCCCTTGTCCCTGGTGGCGCGCCTGGAGGAGTTTCCACAAACCAAGATCGAGCAGGCCGGCGGACGGAGGGTGGTCCAGTACCGCGGACGCATTCTGCCGCTTGCATCCCTGGGAACCATCCTGGACTCGGGGTCACCCGACTCGGCGGCCACGCAGGATCCCGCGCAAGTGATCGTCTTCAGCGACGGGGACCGAACCATCGGCATCCTGGTGGATCAAATCCTGGACATCGTCGAGGAGACCATTTCGATCCGGCAGTCCTCCGGGCGGACGCACTTGTTGGGATCGGCGGTGATCGGCAAGGAGGTAACGGACATCGTAGACCTCCGGGCAGTTCTCGAAGCAGCCGATCGGGATTGGTTTGAGACCTCCGGGAAAGACTGGGGCCGCACGGCCACGGTGCTGGTGGCGGAGGCCTCTGCTTTCTCGCGCGGCATGAGCCGCAGTGCGCTGGAGATGGCCGGTTACCGCGTGATCGAGGCGACGGACACCGCCGAGGCCCTGCGGGAACTGGAACGGCGGAGCGTCGACGTAGTCGTGGCGGCGCTGGATTTGCCCTCCGACGGGGGCTACCGGCTGCTGGAAAAGATGCGGTCGGCCTCCAGCCTGGCAAACATTCCCGCGCTGGCCCTGGCCAAGGATGCAGAGGAAAAGGCCGCCGACCGGAAGCATATCCCGGCATTCGAGGACTGCCAGTTGAAGTTCGATCAAGCGGCCATGATGGAGTCGGTGGCAAGGCTGGCGAATGCGCTGAATCCAGCGCACGCCCCAGTGCCCGTTGGAGTGAAGGAGTAAACAGAATGGAAAACCAAGCGGGCCGCGAGGCGGGATCCGCAGCCCCGGCCACCCGCCAGTTCGCGACGTTTTTTGTGGAAGACCTGTTCTTCGGTATAGACGTCCTGCAAGTACAGGAGGTGCTCCGCTATCAGGAGATGACTTGCGTTCCACTCGCTCAGGAAGTAATTGAAGGACTGATCAATCTCCGCGGCCAGATCGTGACGGCGGTGGATATGCGCCGGCGCCTTCGTCTGAAGCCGCGCGCCGAGGGCCGGATGCCGATGAACACGGTAATCCGTACCGAAGAAGGAGCCGTCAGCCTGCTGGTCGACGAGATCGGGGACGTCGTCGAAGTGGATGCGGATACGTTCGAGCCACCGCCGGATAACGTCGACCCTGCGACGCAGGCTTTGCTCCAGGGAGTCTACAAGCTCAAGGACCGCTTGTTGCTGATCCTTGACACGGAGAAGGCTATTGAGATTTCCGACGCGGCGGGTCCGGACTAGAGCCCGAATCTGCCGGCCCAAGAGCTGCGGTCGATAGAGACCGGGACGCTGCCACGGAGAATTGCACATTTCGTAGAAAGGTGAAAGTCGATGAATTTTAGGAATTTGAAGGTGAGCACGAAGTTAAGCGTTCTGGTGGGCATCTTTCTCGTAGGCTTGCTCGCCTACGGCCTGGAAGCATACACAACGCTCAATACGTTCAAGATTGGCGGGGCCAGGTACGATCAGATCGTAATGATCAAGGACATGATCGCGGATATCGTGCCGCCGGCCCAGAATATCATGGGTGTCCGGATCGTGATTTACCAGATGCAGCAGGAGCCGCGCGAGAAACTGCCGGAACGGAAGGCTGAATTCAAACGGTTGCGCAAGGAGTATGAAGATGCGCATGTCCGCTGGGCCAAGGCGCTTCCCGAGGGAAGCATTAAGGATCTGCTGATTGAAAAGTCGTACAAGCTGACGGAAGACTATCTGGACAAGGCCGAAAACGAGTATATCCCCGCTTTGGAAAAAGGCGATGACCAGCGAGCCAAAACATTGATTCCGGTTCTGCGGGATCAGTACGGCAAAATCGCAGAGGTCATGGATGACCTGAACACGAAGGCATCCGAACTGGACAAATCGCAAATGCAGGCAGCGGTCGAGTCAGCCAAGTCGAGTACGAATGTGATGATTCTGGTCGGGCTGGCGATTGGGCTTGTCACGGCGGTCTTCGTCTGGAATATTGCGCGCGGAATTTCGCGGCCCCTGAGTCGAACCGTATCGGTTCTGGACGCGGTCGCGAGTGGCGACCTGACGCAACGTCTCGAAATCGACTCCGAAGACGAGATCGGACAGATTTGCAAAAGCGTGAATCGTTGCGTGGATCATATTAAGGCGCTGGTGGAGGATGTCGGGCTACTGGTCAAGGAGGCGGTTCTCGGAAGACTTGCCACGCGGGCGGACGCCGCCAAGCACCAGGGCGAGTATCGCCGGATTGTGGAGGGCGTGAACGAGACGTTGGATGCGGTGATCGCGCCGATTAATGAAAGCGCCGCGGTTCTCCAGCGGATGGCCAAGGGGGACCTCACCGGCAAGGTGGTCGGAGACTACAAAGGCGACCACCAGTTGATCAAGAATAACGTCAACACGGCGGGTGAGATGTTGCGAGATGCCGTGCGGCAGATCGGCCAGAACACGTCCACGCTGGCCTCGTCTTCGGAGGAACTCTCCGCCGTCAGCAACCAGATGGCGAGCAACGCCGAGGAAACGGCGACGCAGGCCAACGTGGTCTCCGCCGCCAGCGAACAGGTGTCCAAGAATGTCACGGTGGTGGCCTCCGGCAGCGAGGAGATGCAGACCTCGATCCGCGAAATCGCGAAAAGCGCGAACGAGGCGGCCAAGGTCGCCAAGACTGCCGTAGGGGTGGCGGAAACCACCAATCACACGATCGCCAAACTCGGCGAGTCCAGTGTCGAAATCGGAAAGGTGATCAAGGTCATTACCTCGATCGCCCAGCAGACCAACCTGCTGGCGCTCAACGCCACGATTGAGGCAGCGCGCGCCGGCGAAGCCGGCAAAGGATTCGCCGTGGTAGCCAACGAGGTCAAAGAGCTGGCTAAGGAAACCGCCAAAGCCACCGAGGAGATCGGGCAAAAGATCGAGGCCATCCAAGGGGATACCAAGGGAGCCGTGCAGGCGATCGGAGAGATCAGCGGGATCATTAACCAGATCAACGACATCTCCAACAACATCGCCTCCGCGGTGGAAGAACAGACCGTAACCACCAACGAGATCGGCCGCAACGTGCATGAGGCCGCCACCGGCACCGGCGAGATCGCCAAGAACATCGGCGGGGTCGCTGTGGCTGCTCAAAACACCACCCAAGGGGCCAGCGAAACCCAGAAGGCCGCGCAGGCGCTCAGCGGCATGGCCTCGCAACTGCAGGCCCTCGTCTCCAAATTTACGTTTTAGAACCGCTGCGGGCGCGGGCCGGGAGAACGCCCGACCCGCCCCCGCAGCACGAATGGAAAGAGGGACAACAATGCCAAAGGCCATGGTCGTGGACGACTCGAAGGCGATCCGGATGATTCTGAAGAAGGCGCTCGCCGAGGTGGGCTATGAGGTCTGCGAAGCGCCGAACGGGCAGGAGGCCCTTTCCGTATTCCAGCGGGAAAGCAGCGACATCTCGCTCGTTCTCGTGGATTGGAACATGCCGCAGATGAATGGACTCGAGTTCGTCAAGAACATTCGCTCCGATCCACGCTATGCATCGGTCGTCCTGATGATGGTCACTACCGAAACGGAGATCGATCAGATGATGAAGGCCCTGGAAGCGGGCGCCAACGAATACGTAATGAAGCCGTTCACGAAGGAGATCATCGCGGACAAGCTGCGCTTGCTCGGGGTTCTGCAGTAGGGGTTCAGGTGTCGATGCTTCCAAAAAAAGCGATTTTGCCGGGAAATCGGATTCGCGTTCTGGTCGTCGACGATTCCGTGGTGATTCGCCGCCTGGTGACGCACGCTCTTGAAGAGGACGCCGCGCTGGAAGTCGCGGGATTTGCCTCCGATGGCGCGATCGCTCTGGAACGTATCCCGCAGGTCAACCCGGACGTGATTACGCTCGACATCGAAATGCCGGCGATGGACGGGCTGGAGACACTACGCCGTGTCCGCAAAGAGTATCCCGGAGTGCGCGTAGTCATGTTCAGCACGCTGACCGAGCGAGGCGCTGCGGCGACTCTGCAGGCGCTCGCGTTGGGTGCCGACGACTATGTTGCCAAGGCGGCGAACGCAGGCTCGCTCGATAAATCGATGAGCAGCCTCAGGGCCGAACTGATCCCGAAGATCAAGCAGTTTTTTATCCTGGCCGGCGACACCGCCCCGTCCGGCCGGAAGCCTGAAATCGTGAGTCCGAAGGCCGGTCCGGCGATTCGATGCGAGCGCAAGGTAGTCGCGATCGGAGTTTCTACCGGAGGCCCCAACGCCCTCGGAGTCGTAATTCCGCAATTCCCCGCGGATTTTCCGCTCCCCATCCTGATCGTGCAGCACATGCCGCCGCTATTCACCCGGCTCCTGGCCGACCGCTTGCAGGCGACCGGGAAGTTGAAAGTGGAGGAGGCAACCGACGGTAGCGCCGTGGCTCCCGGGACCGTTTATATCGCGCCCGGCGACTACCACTTGCAGGTCGCAAAGAAGAATGGGAACGCGGTCATTTCCCTGGACCAATCGCCTCCCGAGAATTCCTGCCGTCCGGCCGTCGATGTTCTGTTCCGCTCGGTAGGACAGGTCTATGGGCCTGCGGCGGTTTCCGCCGTTCTCACCGGCATGGGTCAGGACGGGTTGCGGGGCGTGGAGGTGCTCAAGGCGAAAGGCGCCTTTGTAATCGCGCAAGACGAAGCTTCCAGCGTCGTCTGGGGGATGCCAGGGGCCGTGGTGTCGGCCGGTTTGGCCGACTGCGTGGTTCCGCTGGAGAGCATTGTACCCACGATCCTGAAACAGATTTGAGAAAGGTTGCTTCTGCGATGCCGCTCCAAACACCAGACCGTCCGTCGGCGGAATTACACCCGGAAAGTTATCGGTACTTGCAGGAGTATGTGTATCGCGAATCCGGTATCGTGCTCGATGCGGACAAACACTATCTGCTGGAAGCGCGGTTGATGCCTATCGTGCAACAAAGGCACCTTGCCTCCCTCAACGACTTATGTAACCTGCTGCGTGCAACGACGGACGCTCCTTTGCGGCGCGAAGTTGTGGAGGCCATGACCACTAACGAGACGTTCTTCTTCCGGGACAAGCCGCAATACGACGCATTGCACTCTGTAATTCTTCCCGAGTTGATTCGTCAGCGGCAAGATACGCGGAAATTGAGTTTCTGGTCGGCCGCCGCATCCTTCGGGCAGGAGGCCTACAGCCTCGCCATGATGCTGCTCGACCTGGGGCTGAAAGATTGGAGAATTCAGATTCTCGGCACTGATCTGTCTACCCAGGCTCTGAAACGCGCGCAGGCAGGATTGTATATGCAGATCGAGGTCAACCGCGGGCTGCCCGCGAGCTATTTGGTGAAATACTTCAAACGCGTGGGGTTGGACTGGCAATTGATGGACGACGTGCGGCAGATGGTTCGTTTCGAATCCATGGATCTGCGAAAGAGCCTTCGCACGCTGGGACCCTTCGATATCGTCTTCTGCCGCAACGTATTGATCTATTTCGATGTGGAAACCAAAAAACAGATTCTGCATGAGATGCGGGAGACTCTGTTCCGAGGCGGTTACTTGTTCCTTGGGGGCAGTGAAAGCATGTTGAACTTAAGCGCCGAATTTGAGCGGAAGGTGATTGGGACGGCCGTCGCCTACCGGGTGCCTTAAAAGGAGAGCCATGCCAACGATATTTCCTCTGAGTGTTTACCGCGCCGACCTGGTGCAAATCGTAGAATCGGTTTTCGCGACTATGTTGGATCTCCCCATCGAGTCGGCCCCGCCCCCGACGGCTCCTCCCGGCGACATCCTGACTGCCGTCGAGCATTTCGCCGGCGACTGGCGCGGCGCGGTGCTGCTCGAGTGCACTCGTGACCAGGCCTTCGAATTCACGCACCGGCTGATGTGCATCGACCGGCCGTCTTCCATGAACGACGATGTGCGGGACGCGATGGGCGAGCTGGCCAATATGCTGGCCGGCAATCTGAAATCGGTCTTACCTCACGGAGTGGGCCTATCGATGCCTTCGGTGGTGGAAGGCACGGACTACTCACTGCGCGTTTGCGGCGGCAATCTCATTGATCGCATGAGTTTTCGGAGCGCCCTCGGACCGTTTTCGGTGACGTTGGTGGAAGTCGTGGAGAGCCCGGAACCAGGCCACACGCGGTCGCACCCTCACCCTCACTAGACTCGTCGATACGGCGGCCCCGTTTGGCCGGCCGCTCTCTCCTCCGGCCTTAATCAGCTTAAGTCCGTCGTACCGATCCTCGAATCGAGCACCGCGCGGGGGCTTCCGCTGTCCACCGCCAGCCTCACCGCACCTTCGGTATCATAATCAAGGCAAAGCGACGGTTATACCGCGCCAGCAGATCTGCGGGACACTGTCAGCGATGGGGCTGCTTATGTCGACGACGAAATGGGGGTTCTGGGCGGCAATGCGGTCTCTCGCGGCTGCGACGCCGCTGATCGCTGTAGCGTTACTTTGGTCCATGCCGGTGGCGGCGCAATGGCTGAATTACCCCACGCCGGGCACTCCCCGGCTGCCGGATGGCAAACCCAACCTGGCCGCCCCCACGCCTCGCATGACGGATGGAAAGCCGGACCTCTCGGGCATCTGGAGCGGACCGGGCGCCGGAAGCTATGATCGGAACATTGCCCGGGACCTCAAGCCCGGGGATATTCAGCCGTGGGCCGAGGCGCTCTATCAGCAGCGGGTCCGGGATATGGGAAAGAATGCGCCGCGCGCGAATTGCCTGCCCGATCCCTTCGCTTATTACCACATGGTCGACTTGGCCCGGTTCGTTCAGACTCCCGGCTTAATCGTGGTCCTGTATCAGGGCACGACCAACAGTGTGCATCGCACCATCTTTACCGACGGCCGCAAGCTGCCGCCAGATCCGACTCCCACCTGGATGGGGTACTCGACCGGGCACTGGGAGGGGGACACGCTGGTGGTCGAAACAGCGGGTTTCAACGACCGGGGCTGGCTCGACATCGAAGGCCACCCGCACTCGGAAGCCCTGCGCATCACCGAACGATTCCGCCGCCGCGACTTCGGACACATGGACCTGGAGATGACCATCGACGATCCGAAAACGTTTACGCGGCCATTTTCCGTCCGGATACCCAAGACCCTGATACCTGACACAGACCTCTTGGAGAGCGTCTGCGAGAACGACAGCTCCCCCGCGCACATGGTGGGCGGTACCGGTATCGTTAAGCTGGGCCGTGAGGCCCTCGCAAAGTACACGGGGGTTTACGAGTACGCGCCAGGACGCCCGGCTCGGATCACCGCCGAGGGCGATCTGCTGTTCCTCCAGGAGGGCAATAACCCGCTCAAACTGCCGATGGCGCCGAACTCGGAAACGATGTTCGTGTCACGTACCAACGGAGATCCGGTCGAATTTATCAGGGATGCCGAAGGCAAGGTGACCGGCTTTGTTTACCATTCCGGTGACGGCGATCGCAGAGCCGTGCGCAAGGGCGATCCGGTCGGCGATCGAAAGCAATGACGCTATGAGGCAACATCATCCAGGCACCGCAATCATACGCTTCCTTATCTCCATCCCCATTCTGGCGCTCCCCTCATCGTCGCAGGTTCTTTTGTCCGGCGATTGGCAGCCGCTGTTCCACGAAGACCAGACAGAACGCGCGCAGGGACCGGAACTGGGCGACTACGCCGGCTTTCCCATCAACGAGGCCGCCCGCCTGCGCGCCGAGAGTTGGGACGCCTCGCGGTTGACCTTGCAGGAGCATCAGTGCCGCGTGCACATCGTATCCTATATTCACCGCGGGCCGCACGTCTTCCGGCTCTGGGAGGAGAAGGATCCCGACACCCAGCAGGTGATCGCGCTCAAAATCTACATCAGCACCTATGAACAGTCGCGTACTATTTGGATGGATGGACGCCCGCATCCGCCGGAGTATGCCGCGCACACTTTCATGGGCTTCTCCACTGGCAAGTGGGAAGGCGACATCCTGACGGTTCACACCACGCATATCAAGCAAGGCTGGCTGCGCCGGAACGGGCTGGCCGAAAGCGACCAGGCGAGCCTAACCGAGCATTTCATCCGGCACGGTGATTACCTCACGCACGTCGCCATCATCACCGACCCGGTTTACCTGACCGAGCCCTTGATCCGGACCACCGATTATGCCCTGGCGAGGCGCGACCCTGGAAACTGGCTCTGGCCGTGCGAATACGTCGAGGAAATCACGGGCCGGCCCAAAGGAGAAGTGCCGAACTACCTGCCTGGAGAAAATCCGTTCCTCACCGAGTTTCCCGATCGCTTCGGAATTCCCGAACAGGCCGCACTGGGCGGGGCCGAGACCATGTATCCCGAGTACCAACGTAAGCTCAAGACCATGCCCAAGCCAGCGAGCCACAAGTGAAGACAATCATGCTCCGTCATGGAAAGGTATGTGGCATCGCGACGCTGCTGGTTTTGGCCGGTTTTGCGGGCGCGCAACAGAATCGCAGTTCCGACGATAGCGAAATCCACGTGCTCCCCGTGCAAGGCAACATCTACATGCTGGTGGGCGCGGGCGCGAACATAACCCTGCAGGTGGGCAAAACCGGCGTCCTGATGGTCGACACGCAAACCGCCCAGGCCACGCCCAAGGTTCTGGCGGCCATTCACAAGCTCTCCGACAAGCCGATCCGCTACATCGTGAACACGAGCGCCGACCCGGATCATACCGGCGGCAATGAAAACATCGCCAGGACGGGCGCCACCCCGGGAGAGATTCCCCTTGTGAATACGCCGGGGTCGACGGCGGTGCAGAGTGTGCAGATCCTTGCGCACCAAAAAGTGCTGGACCGCATGAGCCTGACGCAGGGAGGCGAGCGCGCGCCGAACGCTGCCTGGCCCACCGACACGTACCTCGGCGACGAGAAAGAACTGTACTTCAACGGAGAAGGCATCCAGATGCTGCACCTGCCCTCGGCGCATACCGATGGCGACACCGTTGTGTACTTCCGCCGCTCCGACGTGATCAGCGCGGGCGATATCTATCGCACCGACGGGTATCCCGTAATCGACTTGCAGCGGGGCGGCAGTCTGCAGGGAGTGATTGACGGGCTCAACCGCATTCTCGACCTGGCCATCCCGGCCCATCACGAGGAAGCGGGCACCTACGTGATTCCCGGCCATGGACGGCTCTCCGACGAGTTCGATGTCCTCGAATACCGGGATATGGTCACGATCATTCGCGACCGCGTGCGCGCCATGATTAAGAAGGGCATGACTCTGGAGCAGGTCAAGGCCGCCCGGCCCACGCTCGACTACGACCCGCAATACGGCGCAACCACAGGCCCCTGGACCACCGACAAGTTCGTCGAAGCAGTATATAAAAGCTTGAAGAAGTAACGCCGCCCGGCAATGCCCGAAGAAAAAGAGCTGACCGAAGCCGGGAAACGCGCCAATGTAATCCGGCTCGCGTTCGGCGGCGACGAGTCGCGGTTCAATGAATTCTGCCGTATCCTTCGCGAAAGTGTGCCCGAGGCTCATTGCGCGGTGCTGCGCGGCAGCGCCGTTACCGGTCACAGATGGAAAGGGGGGCAGCCGTTTGATGCCGATGGCCCGGGCACCAGTGATCTCGATGTAACCCTCGTGGGAGCCGAGGTGCTGCGCTACTACTCGGCTGACGGCTACTGGATTCCGGGTATCCACTCGCGCCCCTTGAGCGACGATGATCCCGACATCGCGCCCGGGCTGGTGCCGCTGCGCAATCGCTTGATGGACATGGTGCATCGCCCCGTCAACATCCAGGGCACGCGCGATTGGGTGCAGTCGTTGCGGGGCGGCCTGATGGGCCAGCCCTATCTGACGCTGTTCGGCAGCGTCTCGGAATCATGAGCCTGCGACTGCTGAGTTACAACATTCGCTACGGCGGTGTCGGCCGTGAGCGGCTTCTGGCCGGCGTCATCAACGCCTGTGAGCCGGATGTGGTGGTGCTCGAGGAGGCTGTGCGCCCCGATGTCGTCGAGCGCCTTGCCTCCACCTGCGGTATGAATCATTGGGGAGCCCAGCGAGGCCGCTCACTGGCGTTTCTGAGTCGCGTCGCCATTGCGCATCACGAGTGGCATCGGGTGCGGCTCGCGCGCCGGCACTACCTCGAGCTGCTGGTCGCCGGATCCGGAGCACGCATATATGGTGTTCACCTCTCCGCGATACATTCCAACCCCACCGAACGCCGCCGTGCCTACGAACTCACAGCCATGCTCCGGGGCATCGCCGAACACGAGCAGGGCTTCCACGTATTGACCGGCGACTTCAACACGCTCGCGCCCAGTGAAGAGCTGGACATACGCCGTCTGCCGTTCCGGTTACGGGCCGTCGTCTGGATGACGGGCCGGAAGATTCGATGGACGACGATCCGGCTCATGCTCGACACCGGCTACACGGATGGCTACCGCATGTTGCACAGCGACGATCCCGGGCCAACGTTTCCCACCTGGGACCCGCACATCCGTCTCGACTATACGTTCGTCCCCGAGGTCTTCCGCGCCCGCCTGCACCGTTGTGACGTCGTCCGCGACGCACCGGGCGTTCGCGAAGCCTCCGATCATTTCCCGCTCCTCTCCGAAATCGAGTAGCGCCGGCCGTCGCAGCCGCCGGCCCATCTGGCCGTCGATCGCGCGGCCCAAATGGCCTGTCTTGCTACGATGGTAGCGATGACTCCCAACCAGCAGGCGATGCCGCCCAAAGTGCCGATTGCCGGGGTGAAAAACCTCATTGCTGTCGGCTCGGGCAAGGGCGGTGTCGGCAAGACCACCGTCTCGGTGAATCTTGCTGTCGCGCTGGCCTCGCTCGGGCACAAGGTCGGCCTCATGGATGCCGACGTGTACGGTCCCAATGTGCCGCTCATGATGGGCATCAATCGCACCCCTATGGCGTACGGCGAACGCATTCAGCCGCTCGAACAGTATGGAGTGCGGCTCATGTCTATGGGCTTTTTGAATCCCGGCGACAAGCCGCTCGTCTGGCGCGGGCCGATGCTCCACAGCGTCATCCAGCAGTTTCTGCGCGGCGTCGATTGGGGCGATCTCGATTACCTGGTCATCGATCTTCCGCCCGGCACCGGAGACGTGCAGCTCTCGCTCATACAGACGGCCCCGATTACCGGCGCCATCGTCGTCACTACGCCTTCCGATGTGTCGCTCGAAGACGCGCGCAAGGCGATCCACATGTTTCACCAGGTGAAGGTTCCGATTCTCGGCATCGTCGAGAACATGAGCTACATGATTTGCCCGCACTGTCTCGAGGGCATCGACTTATTCAGCTACGGCGGCGGCCGCCGCTCCGCGGCA
>CAYMHP010000102.1:0-17376 GCA_964390225.1 uncultured Solibacteraceae bacterium | reverse complement strand
TTCGAACCGTACACGCAGGCGGACACATCCACCAGCCGGCGGTTTGGAGGGACCGGCCTCGGGCTCACGATCTGCCGGCGCCTCATCGCACTGATGGACGGTTCACTGGAACTGGACAGCGTTCCCGGCCAGGGGAGCACGTTCCGCTTCATCGCCAGGCTCTCGCCGGCTGATGCTCCGACAGCCATGCCGACCACTCGCCAGGAACGGATCCCGCGCACCAACCGGCCCGTTCGCATCTTGGTCGCGGAGGATAATGCCGTGAACCAAAAAGTCGCTGTCCGGTTGTTGGAAACCATTGGCCATCGGGCCACCGTAGCCGAGAACGGGAAGCAGGCGCTGGCGGCCCTCCACCGCGAAACGTACGACCTTGTGCTGATGGACTGCCAGATGCCTGAGATGGACGGCTATGAAGCGGCAAGGGCCATTCGAAGCCTCGAAACCGGATCGGAGGTGCCCATCATCGCCATGACGGCGCATGCCACTCCCGAAGATCGCCAGAGATGTCTGGATGCGGGGATGAATGATTACCTCGCGAAACCGATCTCCGCCGAGCGGCTGTTTCAGATGGTCGAGGCCTACGCCGCACGAAGCCTTCAATCCAACGTCGCTGGTGTCAACTGAGGTGTAGTCAGGCGCGCGGCGACTGCCGAAGGTAAGCCGTCAAAACCCCCTGATTGCATCAGGAGTGGACGAGGTCGGCAGGGATGCCGGCTGGACCGTAACGGGATAAGCCATCGAAAATTCGGAGGATTTCGTCGTGCCGGTACGGTTTCACCAGTAGTCCGGCAGCTCCGGCCTCCAGCAGATCGCTCCACCCGCCATCCAGGTTCGGCAAACAAACCACCACGGGGACGAGTTCAGGCAGGCGGCCCGCCGCTTCCACCAGGTCGCGAAAACAGCCGTCTGGCAACTCCAGGCCGGTGAAGATCGCTTGAAACGGAGATTCGGCCGTGAGAACCTCGCACGCTTCCGCACAACAACCCGCAACTCTCACTTCGGCCCCAGACTCGGCCAGCGCGGCTTCGAGCGCGGCGCTCTCCCCCGGCGGCGGCACTAACAAAATTCGGCGGCGCTCAGTGGCGATCCCGCGAACGCCGCAATACCCGGCGTCCGCCAGCCACACGGCCGCCTGCACGATCGGCTCCGCAATGTCGCGCAGCCGCGTCCAATGCAGGCTGCTGCCCAGTTCGCTGTCGGAGCCCGCCGCGAGGTTCGAGCCACCCCAAATTCTGACACCCGGCAAGTCCTCTGCCGCCTGAAATGCCTCGAGAAGCTTATTCACCTGAAAAGTATCTTCGTCGAACGGCGATCCGCGGATCACGCTGTACGTATAGCGGCCATTCGCTCTCGTGTTCAGAAGGCTGATCAGATTCGTATATCCGCGAGATGCCAGCACGAGGCGCGAGGCCGGATCGCCTTTCTCGTCCGCGATTACGAATCCATGCGGCGATTCGTAGAGAATCTCCGGCTTGGCCGTGATAGGCGCAATCCCAGCGGTGCCGCAGAGGAGCTCTTTCAGCCGGCTACAAACCTGAGCAATCGTCTCGGTGACCAGCGCCTCGTCACCCTCGGTCTTGCCATGCATCCGCTGCTGGCGGAACGGCTCGAATACCCATGTGAAATGGTTTCGCACGAGTTCGTCCAGGTCCACCGGGTAGAGCCCGCCGCAAACATCGATCTTGTTATTGAACTGGACGATCCACCGCAGCAAAGGGTCGGCGTGGAGCCGCTCCAGCAACTCGTGGTACTCGAGGATGAATGCGGCCAGGCACACGTCCTGGTCGGCATTCCAGACGTATACGGGGATGGGCCGTCTGCGCGCCAGCCACTTCTGCATCAGCCGCCCCTGCCTCACCGCCATGTACGCTTGCATGGCGGCGCTCATGGTCACTTCTCGAATCACGCCGGCATGATGATCGAAATGTACATGATGCCCTACATGGCCGGGAGCGTCATCGATAACTTCCAGCCCGATCGAGTACTCTGGGGCCACTTTCAGAAACTCTTTCCAACTCTCGAAGCGTTTGGCGCGAACGCGTAGCTCGATACATCGAAAGCTTTCGGCCATTTTAGCCCCTTCCCGCGCGATCTCACCGCCAAAGCGGCTCTAGTCCCGCCCAGCGCGTCCCGTCAGTGCGTCGGAGCGTGGTGCCACAGGTGCGCGAGTTTCGTCAGACCAGCTCCCCAACCCGATTTCGCTCGGCCGGCGCGCGGTTCTTCCGCCGGGAGACTGAGGTGCCGCTTGGCGAGTTCGTCGGCCAGAACCGTCTGCGCCAGCCTGATGAAGGATGCCTTATTAGCGGCGATCCTCAGGAGGTCTTGGTCGGTCATCGCGGAGTAGTAGACGCGGAATGCCTGCTCTTGGCTGCGCACTGGCCATCACCCTCCTTCCTCTGCGCAACGGAACGCCCGATTACCGGCGCCCGTGCAACCTGTCCGAATCCTCTATTCAAGCATTCGGACGGCCAAATAAAGACCGCCGAACAGCAGCACCGAGACCACCACCACAGCCGCCCATTTCAGCGTTCGCTGAGCTTTAGTCTCTGTATCGGCGATATCATACTTCATTTGATCGCTGAGGCTGTCAAACATCGCATTCCTCCTTTCGCCAAATCCATTCGCCCGTACTCAATATAGGCTAAGAAGGCCCTAAATTCAAGCAGCGGACCAGCCTGCGACACCGTGTGGCAGAACGCAAGAATTCGGACGGAATTCTCCGCAATGGGGGTACAATTGAGTCGGGCTGCGAGAGCATGCGGCTGCCCCTGAGTATGCTGGTCTGGATCGTTGGCAGTCTGTTAGCCGCCGCCATCGCTTGCGTGTTTAACGCATTTGTGACACGGGGTTTGCGGGACAACAGCGTCTGGGTGATCACCTGTCCTCAAACCACTGGGATGGCGCTGGTTGAGGTGAAGAAGACCTTCCGATGGCACCATTGGCGGCGCCCCGGCCGGCTGTCCGTCTGCGACTGCTCGGTCGGCTCAGACTTTCAAGACTGCGGGCAGACATGCCTGCGGCAAATCGAACAGGAAAGCGGTTCGCTGACTGCTGCGTAGCGCCGCGACATCTGCCATATCTTGCTCGCTGCCACCTTGATTGGGTGAATTGCCCCAAATTGCGTACGTCTCGAAGACAGTATTTTGCGGCAACTGACCCCGATTATCTCGTTTTCAGCCGCTTGCCCTTGAAAACAATCGCGGCAGGCAAGTTGCAAACGTCACATTGGGGCCATGAATCTAGCTCGGATTGTCAAATCGGTTTTCAAATGGCCGAAACTGGCCGGGCAGCACGTCCCGCATGGTGGGACGGCAGTGGGCGATTGTTTCATGCTTCGCCGAAGGGGGCTTATGTCAAACAGAGGGCCGGCGACGGCGCACCAGAGGCTCGCCGACGAAAAGGCGTGCCTCGATTACCTCGACCAGGAGCGTTCCCGCGTCGGGGATCTTAATTTCGGAAGAACCCTGGAGGACAAGACGATCTGGAGGGAACTTCTCGATCTGGAACTGCAGGAGGCCGACGAACGCATTGAGCGCATTCGTGAAGCGGCCGAACGCATGCTCACTTCCCGAAAATAGAGGCGCGGGGCGCTCCCGTGGCAGCGCCCCTCCTTTTTCCGCCTACCAGCCCGGCCGCAGAGCAGCCTCGCGCGCCAACGATACGATGCTCGGTTGCGTTAACCGGCAAAACTGCTCGGTCCGCATGTGAATGACATCGCGATGCGTCCCTGCGTTGAAAGCAATCGTATCTTCGTCCAGAAGAGCGCTGTCGAAATACAGCGGGAGGCTGTAGATCGCCCCGATCGGCGGCATCGCGCCCAGTTCGCAATCGGGAAACAGCTTTGCGAGTTCCTCCTCTGTAGCCAGCCGGGCCTGGGACAGCCCGAGCGTGTGGCGGACCTCTTGAAAGTCCACCAGCTTGTTTGCGGGTATCACGAGCATGTGGTATTCGCCGTCTCCAAATACCACCACCACTTTAGCCACCTCCCGGGCGGGCAGGTGCTCAGCCGACGCGACCTCGCGCGCCGTAAACGCCTTGGGATGGACGCTCACGGTGTAATCGGCATGATTGTTCTCGAGGAAAGTACGGAGTTGCGCTGAAACCGGCATAGAAACCTCCGCCGCCCTCAATTGTACGCCCAATCATCGAAGACAAGCGACGATTTTCCGGCGCACTGTTGGCGGCGACCCGGACCCGCCCATAAGATCACTAAGAAGGCGCGGTGGCGTGAGGCTCTGCCTTGCGCGCGGGCGAGTCCCTCGCCCGGACACGACGGAGCCTTATCCCAGAAGTTCGCTGGACTACTCGCAATGCTGATCGGGCAATCCGAGGTGCTCGCTGGTCGGCGCACCGTATCTACCCGTCACGGCCTCGCTGAGCGAGAATGAGGCGATGACGTATCAACGCATTGCTGCCGAAGAAGCCTTTGCTACGCCTGACCTACTGGAACGATATCGCGCGCTATTGCGCGGCGGCGGCGCTCTGGACCCTGGCTTTCTGAGTCTGTGGGGCCATTACGCGGGCGCCAGTCCGCAAGCCACCGCATTGGTCTCGCGGATTCAGGACCTCGGGTCGCAACGCATCCGAGACATGGATGAAAGCGGCATCGCCAAACAAGTTCTGTCGTTGACCGCGCCCGGAGTCCAGATTTTCGATCGAGAAACGGCCACTGCCCTTGCCCGCTCCTCTAACGATCAGCTCGCGGAGGGCATCCGCACTCACCCGGAGCGGTTTGCCGGCCTCGCCGCGATCGCGCCGCAGGACCCCGCCTGCGCGGCGCGCGAACTGGAGCGCGGCATTCGTAGCCTCGGATTGAAGGGAGCCATCGTCAACTCGCATACCCGGGGCGAATACCTGGACGACCAGAAGTTCTGGGAGATTTTTGAGGCAGCCGAAGCGCTGCGGGTCCCCGTCTACCTGCATCCCACGACTCCCTCGGCAGCGATGATCGGCCCGTTTGTCGAGAGCGGGCTCGCCGGCGCGATCTATGGCTTCGCCGTGGAGACCGGCCTTCACATGCTGCGGATTGTGACCAGCGGAGTATTCGACCGCTTCCCCGCCCTGCAGATCGGCGTCGGTCATCTTGGCGAAGCGCTGCCCTACTGGTTCTTTCGCGTCGATTTCATGCACGCCGCCATGGTCGCCAATGGCAGGCATCCCCGTATCCGGAAGCTCCAGAAGAAGCCCAGTGACTACTTCAAAGAGAACTTCTTTTACACTACCAGCGGAATGGCCTGGCAACCCGTCATCCAGTTTGCGCAGTCGGTGCTCGGCACCGATCGCGTCCTCTATGCCATGGATTACCCGTATCAGTACGTTCCTGAGGAAGTACAGGTCACGGACAACCTGCCAATCAGCGACGCCGACAAGAAGAAGTTCTACCAGTCAAACGCAGAGCGGATTTTTGCACTTTAAGGAGGACTGGTCTAGGAGAGTGGCGGCGACGGAGGAAGCACCGCCACTCCCCCCGGGAATAGCCAGCGTTCTTGCGCTCCCCCCGGGTTTCTGGTATTACGACTTGGGCCGGGATTCGGAGCCCAGCCCCACCTTTTTTGTGAGCAGCCGGGTTGCCACCGGACCTTATGGCACTTCGTAGTGGAACGACTGTCTATTTCGGCGCTCCCGGCACCTTTTCCTCATCCCGCCGCTGGTCAGGTTTACGCGGTTTGTCGTCCTCGTGTTCCCGTTCTTTCAACTGCTTGTCTTCGGTCTCTTTGTCGTCGATCGAGAGCCTCATGGGACACCCTCTTGGAGCTACGCTTGGCTCAGCACCGCCACCGATTCCGGTCCGAGGGAAAGGCCTTCCGACGTTCGCTCCGCGTGACCCGAGCTGAGCAGAATCGATTGGCGCCCCTGGACCCAAATTCTCCTGCGCTGGTCGCTAAAGTTGCAGACCACCGTGGCACTCCCACGTTCCATGGCCAGCCACTTCTCATTCTCGTCGTAGCGGACGCGCGTGTTGCCACTCAGGAGATCGGGCGACCGCCGCCTCAAGCGGATCAGATCCCGGTGCCAATCCAGAAGCTCGCGATGCCGCGGCTCCTCCCGTTCGCTCCAGTCGAGCCTCGACCGCTCGAGCGTCCGCGGATCCTGCGGATCTGGAATCTCCTCAGCGGGCCATCCGAATTGAATAAATTCGTTGCGCCGCCCTTCCGACACCGCTGCCGCCAAGGTCAGGTCGCTATGTGCGGTGAAGTATTGGAACGGGGTACTCGCTCCCCACTCCTCTCCGTGGAAAAGCATCGGAATGAAAGGCGCGGTCAAAACCAGCGCCGCCCCAATCTTCAGCCGCGAAATGCTCATCAATTCGCTGCTGCGCTCGCCGCGCGCGCGGTTGCCGATCTGGTCGTGATTCTGAAGGTACCCAAGCAGTTTGTGCAGCGGCAGGTCACCAAGCGGCTGTCCGTGCGGACCCGAGCGGTACTCCGAATACCCGCCATGGTAAACGAACCCCTTCTCCAGCGCCTTCGCCAAATCCTGGATAGACCCGAAATCGCAATAGTATCCGCTGCGTTCACCAGTTAAAACCGTATGCAGAGAGTGGTGAAAATCGTCGCTCCACTGCGCCGTGAACCCATAGCCGCCCCGGTCACGCGGCCGGATTATCCGCGAATCATTGAGATCGCTCTCGGCAATCAATACGAGGCGGCGCCCCAGCTTCCTTTCGAGTTCCTCCACTTCGATCGCTAGCGTTTCCAGGATGTGCACCGGCGAAGTATCGACGATGGCGTGAATCGCGTCCAGCCGCAGGCCGTCGAAATGGTAATCGCGCAGCCACATCAGGCCGTTGTCGATCACAAACCGGCGCACCTCCTCGCTTCCGGCGTCGCTGAAGTTCACCGCGTCGCCCCACGGCGTACGGAAATGGTTTGTGAAGTACGGCCCGAAGCGGTTCAGATAATTCCCACTTGGCCCCAGGTGGTTGTAGACGACGTCGAGGACCACCGCAAGGCCGGCCGCGTGCAAAGCGTTCACCAGCCGCTTCAAACCGTCCGGACCGCCGTAGACATGGTGCGGAGCGTAAAGGTCGACGCCGTCATACCCCCAGCCCCGTTCCCCCGAGAACTCCGCGACGGGCATCAATTCTACGTGAGTGACTCCGAGATCCACCAGGTGCGGAATTCGCGAAATTGCCGCATCGAACGTGCCCTCAGGTGTGAACGTTCCGATGTGCAGCTCATAGAGGATACCCGTTTCTAGCGGTGGCGGTTGCCAAATCCGGTCGGTCCAGGGAAACACCGCATGATCGACCGTCCGCGAAGGCCCATGCACACCCGTCGGCTGCCACGGCGAACGCGGATCGGGCAGAGGAGCCGCGCCGTCGAGAAGAAAGGCGTAGTCAAAGGGCGGCCGCTTGTCGTCCAAAACCGACCACCACCCATTCGGCTCGGATCTCATCGGCGCCTGGTCGGCTCCGAAATCGACTGCGACTGCTTGGGCATTAGGGGCCCAGACACGTATCTCGTTCATGTGCTTCCGGTGAGTGCCTCAGAAGGCGACTTAAACCCAGCTTAGCCGCTGTAACTGCTTGAGTTGGTTACAGTCCATTCAACATCCAGGCGCCACGGCGTAACTTGAGCGAGTAAACGCACGTCGTGACGCCGCCGCGCCACTAAAATTGCCCGACAACGCAGCACGGTCGAAACAGAATTTGGCGGAAGCCCCGACCCGCGCCATCACTGGCGCGCTTGAAATTCGCTGCTTCCGCGGTGGCAGGTCAGCCGCGTCCCGCAATGCTGCCGGCCACCTGAATCACCGTGCCGCCACAAGCAGCGACTGCGCCACCGCGCGTGCGATGTCGTTCGTCGTCGCAGTGCCGCCCATATCGTACGTGCGTGGGTAGGCCCGCTCGACAATCTCGGCGACCGCGCTCTCAATCTGCCTGGCAATCTCTGCCTCACCGAGCCATTCAACCATCATCTTAGCCGCAAGGATCGCTGCGATCGGGTTCACCTTCTTCTGTCCGGCATATTTCGGCGCGGAGCCGTGGGTCGGCTCAAATACCGCAAACTTCTCCCCGATGTTGCCGCTGCATCCGAACCCCATGCCACCCACCAGTTGCGCGCAAAGGTCGGAAAGGATGTCCCCGAACAAATTGGTGGTGACGATCACGTCGTAGTTCAATGGATTCTTCAGCAGCCACATGCAGATTGCGTCGACATTGGCCGTTTCGAACTGGATCTGCGGATAGCGTGCGGCCACTTCACGGGCGCACTCCAAAAACAGGCCGCAGGTCTCCCGCAAAACATTGGCCTTGTGAACCGCGGTGACTTTGCGCCGCCCGTGCTGAACCGCGTACTGGAAGGCCGCCTCGACAATGCGCCGTGACGCCCTCGCCGTAACACTGCGGATCGAGATGGCCGCATCCGCCGGGATCGGATCCATGGCCGGCTCGGCGAGAAATCTTTCCGGTACCTTGGCGAACTCGACGCCAATGTACATGCCCTCGGTGTTCTCCCGAAAGATGACGAGATCGATATTCTCGCGATAGTTGAGCGGGTTTCCGAAGAATGCATGGCACGGGCGGACGCACGTGTAAAGATCCAGGAGTTGGCGCATGCGGATGATGGGGCTGCGGTACATCAAGCCGCGGTCCCGCAGCTCCGGCAGAAGCTCGCGGGCGGCTTCGTCCGAAGGTTTGGAAGTAATCGCGCCGAAAAAGGCGCAGTCCGTGTTTCTCAGCAGGTCGAGCGTGCGGGCAGGCAGTGGGTCGCCCTCGCGGCGCCAGAACTCCCACCCTATATCGCCATGCAGGTACTCGGCGTTAAACCCGGAGGCATCCAGGACCAGGCGGGCGGCATCGCATACTTCCGGGCCGATGCCGTCCCCAGGCAGCCAGGCAATTCGGTATTTAAGCATGCAATCCTCCTACGCCGCGTGCTTCCGTTTCAGGTACGGGATCAGCCCGCCGGCGCCGATCAGTTCGGCCGCGCGCGCGTCCAGCGCCGCTGCGGCAATCGCCCGGTTTTGCGTGAGATTCCGAATCTCACCTCCACAAAGATCCAGCACCAGTTCATCGCCGGCAAGACACGCCAGGTGCGCCTCGGCCGAGGTGATGGCAGGAAGCCCCAGATTTATGGCGTTGCGGAAGAAGATCCGCCCGAACGATGCCGCGATCACCGCGCCGGCGCCGGCGAACTTCAGAGCGGCGGCGGCCTGTTCGCGGCTCGATCCGCACCCGAAGTTCTTTCCGGCGACGATGAGATCGCCGGGCCTCAGATTCGCGCGAATCTCCGGGTATGCCAGTTCGAAAAGATGCTCGGCGGTCCTTTCCCGATCCGTGATGTTGAGATACCGGCCGGGGTAGATGAGATCGGTATCGATGTCGTCGCCCAGGACGACCGTCACGCGGCCGCGTAGCGTCAGTGTTCGATCAGGCATGCTTCCGCCTCCTCGAAAACGGTTTGCGGATGAGCCAGCTTGCCCCGCACCGCCGATGCCGCCACCACCGCCGGGCTGGCCAGGTAAACCGATGAGTTCTTGCTGCCCATACGCCCGAGAAAGTTCCGGTTCGTCGAAGAGACACAGGTCTCCCCGGCGGCTAAAATGCCCTGGTGCACGCCCACACAGGGCCCGCATCCCGGTGGATCGATGATGGCGCCGGCCGCCACCAGCGTCTCCAGATATCCCAGGCGCATGGCCTCGCGATAGATCTGCTGCGACGCCGGGATGACGATCATCCGGGTATTCGGGTGCACGGCATGCCCCGCAATCACCCGCGCCGCAACCTCCAGGTCCTCCAGGCGGCCGTTCGTGCACGAGCCCAACACCGCCTGATGCACGCGTACGTCGCCCAGCGCGGAGAGCGGCTTGACGCGATCCACGGAATGCGGACAGGCAATCTGCGGCTCCGCCAACTCCCGTTCGGCATCGATCCGGATGACTCGCTCATAAGCGGCATCCGCATCGGGCGCGATCATTTCCAGCCGTTCCGGAACGAGCGGCCGCAGAAAATCGAGCAGCTTCTCATCCACCGGCGTGAATGCGACTTTGGCGCCCATTTCCATAGCTAAATTGGTCAAAACCATGCGCGACGCCACACTGAGGCCCCGAATCGCCGGGCCGTCGAATTCGGCGGCGCGGTAGTCCGCCCCGGCCGCCCCGAGCATTCCAATCACGTACAAAATGAGGTCCTTGGCGGAAATCCACGGCCGAAACGCGCCGGTCACCTCGATCCGAATCGTGGAGGGCACCTTGAACCATAAGCTGCCTTCCGTCCAGACGCCCGCCATTTCTGTAGCGCCGATGCCCGTCGCAAATGCCCCGAATGCGCCGTGGGTGGTGGTGTGAGAATCCGTGCCCACGATGAGCATCCCGGGGCGGACGTGGCCGTTTTCCGCGAGCACCTGGTGACAAATCCCGCCGCGCCCCACATCGTAAAAGTGCTGGATCCCTTGTGCGGCGACAAACTCGCGGATGGCCTTGTGGGTGGCGGCCGTGGCCTCCGACTCAGCCGGCACCCGGTGATCGAAGATGATCACGATTTTAGAGGGGTCCCAGACGCGGGCGACGCCAATCTCGAGAAAGCTCTTGCGGGCCAGCTCCGCATTCTCATGGCTCAACGCGAGATCGACATTCGCGACCACTACCTGGTCGGGAGAGACACGCTCCCGGCGCGCCGCGCGCGCGAGGATCTTTTCGGCGATCGTCATGCCCATATGCTCTCCCCCCGATCAGTGCGTTGCCGCGTCGACCAGCATCGGCAGGTACTCGTGCTCCAGCGCCCGGTACTCGGGCAGCCCCACGAAGGCCGTGTAGTCTTTGAAGCCGGTAAGCCGGTTCGTCTGGTTGGGAAGGAGCCCTGTGGGAGAGCCGCGCAGCGCCGAGAAGAACTCCATCAGGGCCTTGTGCATCACCAGGATCGAGGCGACCGGGATGCTCACCCGCGCTACCCCCATCTTCGCCAACTCCGGGATCGGAACGAGTTCCGTCTTCACGCCGGTCACCCCGTCCATCAGGTTGACGGAGAGCAATCCGCGGATGTTGCGGATGGCGCACTCGATATCGGCTCGCGTCCCGATGCCGTCGATGAAAACCATATCGGCGCCCGCATCCAGGTACAGGTTCGCTCTGCGGATCGCCTCTTTGAGCCCGTGGATGGCATACGCGTCGGTTCGCGCGTTGATGATAATGTCCTTCCCTGACCGGCGGCGCGCATCCGAAACGGCTCGCACCTTCCCGGCCATCTCCTCGGCCGGGATCACCTGTTTACCTTCCATGTGCCCGCAGCGTTTGGGAAAGACCTGGTCCTCGATATTCAATCCCGCGACGCCCATCTCGATCAGGCGTTCGGCAATGGCGGCGGAATTGATGGCGTTGCCTCCGCCGGTGTCGATATCGGCCATAACGGGAATCCGGACGGTTCGCATGACATTGCCCGTTATCTCCAGCACGTCGCGCATATCGACCAGCCCTACATCCGGCTTGCCGAGCCAGCTACCGGCGAATCCGAATCCGCTGATCTGAACGGCTTCAAAGCCCGTCTGTTCTATGATTTTGGCGCTCAGCGCGTCGTGGCAGCCGGGCACCACCAGCGCCTTTCTGCGCTCCAGCTCGGAGCGCAGGATCGATGCTCGATCGCTCACACTAAGCCTCCTCTTTATCGCAGCTGACTCCATAGTACAGCAGTTCAGGATGTTTAGGTCTTAAAACAGAATTCGGCGGTAAATCTCAATGCGCGGGGTGCTGGCGTTGAGAACGCTCTCCCTCAAAAAACCAGCCCCTCGCAGCGCCGACTCCTCCTTCGGATAATCCCCCTTCACATCGTAAGGACTGACGGCCAGCGCCACCTCGCTAACCTTTGACAAGTCCTCGGTGGTACACGCCGTTCGGGCGAGGTCCGGCCGAAAGAAGGCATAGAGTTCTTCGGAATCGGGCGGCGCGAACAGGGTACAAGCGCCGCTCCGTGCCTGCTCCCCGAGGATCATGGCGGCGGCCTGCCAGTCTTCGCGGGGGCGTTGAAATAGTTTGACGTCGTTCCATAAGCCTGCGACCGAAAAGGCTGCCGCCAAAGCCACCGCCACGCTCGTCCGATCGTTCATCAGCGATTCGATCCCGGCCGCGAACAGAACAGACAGCGCTGGCAACACGAAGATCATCTGCCGGATTGCCAGGAAATACCCGAACACAGCATCGGTTGCGAGAACGCCTGCGATCGGAACCAGACAGGATATGAGCCACAACATGGATAGGGAAACCGGTGCCCGACGCCGCAGCGCCAGAACTATGGCGATCCCGTACAGACCGATTCCCAGGTAACCCATACCAGAAATCTCACGGATCACCAGCAAAACCGATCGAAAATCGATCCTACCGTGCTCGTGAGCGCTCACGATGGCCGTTTTCCATAGGTTCGCCGCACTCAGATACCAGGGAAGAAACAACAGCGCGCTGATCCCAATCACTGCAATGAGCCGGAGCAGCAAAACTCTGCGCCCTTTCACGCTTGGTGAGAGCACCAGCCACATGACGTGACCGAGAGGAACGAAGAAAGAATACGGTTGGGTGTATAAGCCGGCGAGCACACAAAATCCGTAGAGACCGATGGCAAGAATTTGGGGCCGGTCGAGAATTCGCAGAAAGAGCACCGTCAGCCAAACGCTGAGCGCGAGGGCCAAAGCGTAATCCCTGGCTTCCAGGGCATAGCGCAACTGGAGCGGACAAATCGCAAACACGAGGACCGCCGTCAACGGCCAACGGAGATTCGCGCGTCGGCCCAGCCAGTAAATGCCAGCGCACGACGCGATGCTCGACAGGGCCGACGGCAGCCGCCCGGAAAACGCGGAGAGCCCAAACACGTGGATAAACGCGCGCTGCACGATGTAGGCGAAGGGGACGGCCCCGGGGATGGTCTGTACATACCGGACAAGGTCCGGCAAGCTCGCTTGGCGCGCGCTTATGAGGTCGAGGATCTCGTCCAGCCACAAAGACAGCTTGGGAAGCAACCAGACGAGCACACCGGCGTAGAGGAGCAGGAAGCCAAAGACGAATCTGCCGTCACCGCGTCCGGTCCGAGTCTCTCTCTCTCTCACCTAGCGTATGGTAAGCCATCGAGCTGCTCATTCAACGGCCCGTCGCTTCGCCCACCGCGGTCATCTGTTCCGAGCGAGACGCGCTTCGGCTCGCCTGGTCGATTTGCGCGATGACCGCGTAGCCGATGCCCACGACAATGAGAAACGTCGTAAGCACCTCGCTGTCTCCGAGGTTTACCTCGAATACCCCGCTTACCATCACCCCGATTACGGCGGCGATGCCTCCATGCAGCAGAAACCGTAAATCGCTTCGCGTACGGGGAAGTCTCTTCAGAGCGCTTTGGAAATCGTAGATGATGAGCAGCAACATCCAGAGCATCATGGCGAGCGTCGCAATCCCGCGTTCTGCCGCAAATTGCAGATAGAAATTGTGGAGGTGCTCGTAAAAGCCGGGAGGCCGCGGCTGCCGGGTATCCGGCGGCAGGTAATCCAGGAAGTGGTATTTGGTTTCATCCAGGCCGATACCGAGCCAAGGATGAGCCTCGATCATGCGGATTCCCGTTTTGATGCAGATCACTCGAAACTCGTTCGAATCGATGTCTTTCTGGGGATAAAGGATCGACCGAAAGCGATCGTGCACGGGCCCCGGCACCAGCCAGATCAGAATGAGTAGCGCGGCTGGCGCAGCAGCCGCCACCCAGCGCTTCCATCTCCACAGCAGCCAAATACCGGCGGCGCCGACGCCCAGCCAGACAGTCCGCGTGCCATTGATGATCAATCCCGCTCCCAACAGAGCCGCGGAGCCGCCGGTAATCCAGAGCGCGCGCCTGGTAAGACCGGGGGCGAAAAAGAGCAAAGAAAGCAGCATCAGGAAAACAATCATCTGTTCCCCGGCATACGTCATCACATGGCTCATGAAACCCGTAAATCGGTTCTCCATGTAGACCGCATAGAGCGGCTGATGTTCCGCATACGCTCGAGACAGCACAACGGCGACTCGGATCACGCCAAAACAGGCAACCAGCGCGCCGATCGCCGTCCAGATCACGATAAGCAGGCGTCCGACTTTAATCTCGCGCACAGTCGACGTGATCACGATCAGCATCGTGAACACATACATTTTCTTGATCTGCGGAAGGCCATGTAGCGGCTCCGGGGAGAACAGGAGGGAAATCACGGTCCCGAAGAGGAATAGTCCGAGGGGTATCCAGATGCGGGGAAGCTGCACCTTCGAGCGAGACGTGAGCAATGCGGCCAGCGAGATTCCCAGAAGAATTTGCGACGCCGAGATGGAAATCAGAATAGCGATCGCCGAGCAGAACGCCGCAACCAGCGCGGCATGGTGAAGACCTTCCCTATCGATTCGCATCCCGAGACCTTCACCCGTAGCATTCACCCCGCAAGGGAAACATTTCGCCGCTCAGGCGATAACGATACCAGCCCCAGCCGGCGCAAGTCCAGAGTGGAACAGGGACGGAACGGACAACGAGCCCTCGCGCCAGGCCTCTTTCGTTAAACACGCTACAAATCGCCGCTGGATGCGGTTACAACTCTGAAATCTCGTGCAGCAGAGATCAGCCATAAAACAAAACCCGCCCGGACCGGAACGAACCGGCCGGGCGGGCGCCCTGAAAACCACCAGGCTGCGAATTAGAACATGAACTTCACGCCGACGCGTCCAACAAACCCCGGGCTATAGCTGTCGGGTTTACCGAAGCGGGGGTCGAGCGCGCCGGTCGGCTTCGAGGCATCCGGCGTTTTGGCTAACAGAGCCATGTAGTCGTAGCCTTTCGTGAAGTCGAAGTTCAACTGGATGCCGGAGCTCCGGATCCGGTAACGGTTCAGGTAGTTGTAGGTATACTGCGAGATCTTCTGGTTAAACACGTTCTGTGCGTTCAATTCGAAGTGCAGACGCTTGGTTTCACCAAATTTAATCTCGTGCGTAAGCAGCAAGTCGGTGTTGGAGAACACGGGCGTGCGGCCCATGTCGCCGCGGCCATTTACAAAAATCGGGATATTCTGGTCGCTTTGCACATAGGTGCTCACGGGAGTGCCGCTGCTGACCCGGAAAAAGCCGCCCAACTGCGTCTCTCCGCCCTTCCAGGGCAGCGTGTACCCGCCGAAGAGTTTCAAAACGTGCGGCCGGTCGGAAGCTAGTCTGCCGGTCACGTCATAGTTGCCGTGCGCATCGTACGAGTAGTAGTCCAGGTCGTACGCGCGGCTGGCCGAAGTCCCCGGGCGATACGGTGTCGACGCACTCTGCTGCGCGACGGCGGAACCGACATTCAGAGACCGCGGACGGATCTCGTCGGTGTTCTGCAAACCGGCGTAGTTGCCCCAAAGCCGGCTGTACACGTAGCTGCCGCTCGCAAACCACCGTTCGGCGAAACGTCGGGTAAACGATAGTTCTAATGCATCGTAGACTCGCTTCGCGAGAGGAAGTTGGAAGGAGGGAACCGCCGGATTGCTCGGAGCGCTCATTTTGGCGAGGCCCTTACCAGGGTTGCCGTAGATATAAACTTCGCTGCCGTTCTGAAGGGTCCCAATGTCTTCAATCGTGTCCCGCAGCGAATTATGCGTATAGCGGGCCGCGACCATCAACTTGGGAGCGGCCTGCCACTCGGCGCCCGCATTCGCCAGCCAGGTGCTCATGGGTTTGATATTCGGGTCGAGTTGATCGGAACCGAACGCCGGAATGCGCCAATCCTGGTATGTCGTGGGCCAGAGGTTGGCGCCAGGAAGGTTGCCATTCCCCAAGCTCAGAATGTAACTGGGATCGAGCGAATCGAGCGGGCGATAATACGTGCGCCACACGTCCCCACCGAAGGTGCCGCGCGCCAGCTCATATTTCACCCAATCGTAGAAGAGGCCCCAGCTTCCGTAAACCTTCAGCTTTCCATTGCCGAGCACGTCGTAGCTGCCGCCGAGACGTGGAGCAACTTTCTGGGTCCAGCCGAACTCGAAGGCATAATCCTTTATGTCGCGGCGGAAGGAGGGGATCCTTTCTTTCTCGAAGCGGACTCCTACATCGAGGCTTAAGCGATGGCCGATTCTCCAGCGATCCTGTACGTAAATGTCGTCGATGGTACCGCCGGTCGAACCGATCGTCCCCTGCTGGTCGAGCTGGTAATAGCCATACTTCCCGCTCACGGTCTGCCCATTCGGCAGAAGCAGTTGATCGCCCCAGTTCAGGGTGATGTAGCCGCCGCCGCCGTATACACCGCTATTGACCTTGTTTACGTTCTTCTGGCGGCCGATTCCGATCTTGAAATCGTGCTGGCCGGCGAGCGTGAGGGCCTTGCTGAAATCGGCCTGGATTACGTTCCGCGTCGCGATATCGAACAGAGTCGTCGTGACCCGCGGGATTGTGTCATAACCCTTTGGCTGCTGGAGGGAAGGATCTAACCCTGCAATCCCGGTGGACGGCTCGCCCCACTCGATGGGGCTGATGTCCGGCACGCCGATCTTCTTGTAGTTGTCCCAGAACCGTGCGGCCTTGATGCTCAGAAATGCCGTCGGGGAAACGGTCCAGTCCAGGCTGGCGTTATAGTTCGACTGCGGGCTGAAGTACCCGATCTTCTGATTCGCCAATATGGAACTGACGGAGTCGGTCCGCTGGTTTCCATACCCGTTCAACATGAGGAACGACCCCTGTTGCGCGCTGGGAGACCAGAGGAATCCCGCGGTCGCGCGGAGAGTATGAGTGATATCGGCGGACACTTTGTTGTACGCCTGTCGGTATTGGGTGTCCCTGTTGAGGGTAACGGGTTTCCAGTCAACGGAGAACAGTTGCTGCGTCTCCGTAACCCATTGGGGCGAAGCCGCGCTGAAGAAGTAGATGCGGTTCTTAATGAAGTAACCGCCGAGGGTATAGCCGGCTTCATGGTTGGTCCGGTCGTAGTTGTTGTCCTGAACCATGCTGACGGTAAGCAGGTCCTTCGGGTCCATCAGCATCCGTTTGGCGGGGCCTGCGCTGATCCCGCTGCCGCCGAAATAATAGTGCACATCCCCATGGAACGCGTTTCCACCCGATCTTGTGATGGCGCTGATGACGCCGCCCAGTGCGCCGCCATACTGCGCTTCAATTCCCGAAGTCTTCACCTGGACCTCGTCGAGAATTTCAAACGCGGCATTCTGACGCGACTCCCCCTCAATCAGGGAAGTGGTCGATATGCCGTCCACGGAAAACTGATTCTCGGCGCCGCTCGCGCCATTCACCTGATACCCGCCCTCAATGACGTCGCCGCTGTTCACGGACGGCGCGGCGATGGCCATCGATTGGAATGTACGTGTCTTCGGGAGACGGAGAAATTCTTCCTGGGTGACATTGTGGCCCACGGTTGTGGTCGTGGTATCGATCAGGGGAGCAATGTCCTTTACCTCAACGGTCTGCTGAGCGGACTTG
>CAYMHP010000101.1:0-17441 GCA_964390225.1 uncultured Solibacteraceae bacterium | reverse complement strand
TTGCCGTCACATTCGCCGACGTCGTGCACCCGTACCACATGCACATCGCTGACCCGGGCCGCCAGGACCAGCTCTCGTTTCAAGCGCAGAAGGCTGCGGAGGTCAGAGGCCACCTCCGGTTTGAGGATCTTGACCGCTACGGTCCGATTTAATTCGCGGTCCACGGCGCGGTACACCGTCCCCATGCCTCCCTCGCCGATTTCCTGCACCAGTTCATAACGTTGTCTGTTGCGCCGCGTCCTGCGGGATGGGGTGGCCGGGGGGAGACGCTCGTCCTGCGCAGTCAGAAACGGTTTGGGGGACATCAGTTCAGGTGGTGCGTAGAGACAGTAGAAATTCTCTGCTCAGAGTGACCGCAAAGTACTAGAACTCTGGAGGCCGGACAACGGGCGGATTACCGTGACGGCGCCACGGGCCTGTTCTGAAAGGCGCTTTCACGCCGCCGTAGCCGCCGCAAAGCAAGGGAAAAGGCAAAAACCCTGCACCACCATCCGCACGCGTAGATCCGGCCTCAGCTATTCGACTCACAGCCAGTCGCCGGCCTGACGCCGTTCCCCTTCGGCCGGGCGATTCGCGGGTCACAACAGGCCAAACACCCGCTCTGACATGGACTCATTGGGCATGCCGGCTGCCAAACGGAGGCGCCGGGCCATACGGGAATCGGGGTACCATCGGGAAATGGCGGTTTCCTTACACCGCTTTTCCCGCCGGTCCCTGTTGATGGCCTCGAGTGTCCTTGCCGCCCGGGCGGTCGCAGGTGAACCGGAAGCAGGCAAAGGGGAGGTCTTCGAATCCGAGTGGAAGCGCTACCGCGATCCCGCTACCGACCTGGTGGTGTACCGGCTCACCGAACCCTCCCATACAAGCGCTCTGCCGGCCTACTACAACCGCATCGTTTCCCGGAACAGCGGGTTTCTGGTGTTTTCGTCCGACCGCGGCGGGTCGCCCCAGGCGTTCCGCATGGATTTGAAATCGGGCGAGACGCGGCAGTTGACGGACCGCAAAGACCTGGATGCGACGTCGGTCAATCTCACCCCCGACAATCGGTCGTTTTGCTACTTTGCCGATCGAACGCTTTACCTGGGCAGCCTCGCGACCATGAAGGAACGAGAGATCTACACCACGCCGGACGAATGGGAACGGCCGGCCGGATTAACCGTGATGGCGGACGGCGCGCATGCGCTCTTTACCGAACAACGGGGCGAGCGGTCGCGGCTGCGTACGGTGGATCTGTTGCATGGCGGTGGGCGCGATATCATCGAGGCGCCAGCCTCGATCAGCGATCCCATCGAGCGTCCGTTGCGCGCCCAGATTCTTTACCGGGTGGGAAACGGTTTGTGGCTGGTGAATACCGATGGCAAGCAGAACCAGGAACTGCGGCTGGCGCGCGGCGGCGCCGGTCCGGCAAATTGGTCCCCCGACGGAAAGACCGTGCTGTATCTGAATTTCCCCGAGGATCGCACGCAACTGAATGCGATTCGCGAATATGCGCCCGATGCCGAAACCGACAAGCTGGTGGCCAAGACCAGCCAATATGTCCACCTCGGGTTCAACCGCGACACCTCGGTGTTCGTGGGCGCGAGCCGGAACGCCGCCTCGCCGGTGGTGCTGATCATGCTGCGGCGGACCGGCCGTGAACTGACGCTTTGCGAGCACAAGGCAAGCCATCCGGAGACCGTCGCGCCGATGTTCTCTCCGGATGCGCAGCGTATTTATTTTCAGAGCGACCGCGACGGCAAGCCCGCGCTCTACGCAGTCCATCTGGAACGATTGGTGGAAAAAATCGAAGGAGAGGAACGATGATTCGCCCTTGGTTCGCGCTGTTTCTTGCGGCGTTGCCGCTCGGGGCCGCCTCCAGGCTGCTGGTCACGGTGGTGGAACAGAAATCGGGCGCGCCCGTCACCAATCTCGCGGCGCAGGATTTCACCGTTCTGGACGACAAAACACCGCGGTCTGTCGAGGCGGCCGAGTTCTCCCGCGATACGCTCGACATTATGCTGCTGCTCGACACCAGCCTGGCCGGCGGGCTGGTACAGCCGGTGAGCGAGAACTTCGTCGCACAGCTGGAGTCCAAGGAGCAGATGGCCGTCGTGGCGTATCACTCCTCCGCCGATTTCATCCAGGACTTCACGTCGAGCCGCGAGCTGATCATGCGCTCAATCTCGGGCGTCAAGTACGGTAACCAGCCGCATTTGCTGGATGCGCTGTACGCGGCGGTCAACGAGGGTTTCCAGAACAGCGTTTTCCGGCGCGTGGTGCTGGTGCTGACATCGGGAGTGGAAGGCAACAGCCGGACGAACGAGCGGGAGGTGATCCGGCTGGCCCGCCGCAACCAGGTCTCGATTTATCCGGCGTACGCGGTGGGAAACGAGCGCTATTTGCTGGAGCAACTCGCGCGCGAGACCGGCGGCGCATCCTTCAATCTGCGCGATATGAGGAAGAGCGGCGCCGCGCAGCCCGGCCCGCGGGTGTTCGAGGTGCTGCGTTCGCACTACACGCTGACCGTCAGCGGGAATCTCGGATTCGGCGAGAAGCTCCGGGTCGACGTCAAGCGGCCGGAAAAACTGCAGGTTTCGGCGCTGCCGGTGGAGTGAGAGGAAGCGGGCAGGCGGCGCCCTTTGACCCGCGCCCTTACGAGACGCGGCTGCAAACAGCCGCCGGACAGCCGAAGTTCAGCCGCGCCAGAGATGGGGCGGCCCCGCTGCGGGAAAGCCATCGTGTGAGAGGAACCGCGGCATGACTGCCGCGGCTGAAGTGAGCGCCGGTGGCAGGCGGGCCAAAAGGATTACCGGGCGATTTGTTCCTTGGGAGTTGCCAGGTAGCCGACGATCATGTCTTTCTGGACCTGGTTAACCACGAGCTCGTAAGGCTGCTTCGCCTTGGCGGTGTAGAACTGAACCGGCTCGTTGATGTTCTTGTCTTTCTTCTCGGTGAGCTTGTCGTCGGCCATCACTTCGACCGTGTACTTGTTGCGTTTCGGATCGGTCTTCTTCAGCAGCAGAGTCACGTCGCCGACGCGTTGGCGCTCCTTCGTCTTACCCAACTTGAATTCGAAATAATTGCGCTCCCCCAAGCGCTTTAGCGCCGCAAGCTCCGACCCGTTGGTTGCGATCAGGCCGCTCTGCACGCCCAAGTCGCCCTGCACGGATTTGAGTTGGTTGATGGTCTTCTGCAATTCAGCCTGGGTGCTGCTCAACTGCGTTTTCACACCGCCGACATCCGTCGAGACGTCCGTGAGCTTGGCATTGAGGTTGGCGCTGGCGGCATCGGCGGCCTGTTTGACGCCACTGATTTCGCTGGAGACCTGCTGTTGCACCTTGGTCTGCTCGGATTGCAGCTGCTTGGCAAGCTGTTCGGCGCGCGCCGTGGCTTCGGCTTTCGCCTGGCTGGAAAGAGTGCGAGCCTGGTTGCGGGCGCTCTCCAATTCTTCCTTAAGTGTCTCGATATGCCGCATCTGTGAAGCCGTGTTCACCGACGACGCATCGCGCAGATTGGAGACCTCGGTCATGAGGGTCTCGCGCATCTTGGCCATATCCGTGCGGACATGGTCCAACTGGACGTACATGTAGATGTTGGCGGCCACCAGGGCGATCAGGGCGCCGGCCACAAGGGCGGTCTTCAGGCCGGAACGGTCGGGCTGGGGCTCCATATAGGGTGTGGGACTCACGTATGCTGCTCCTTCGCTTCTTTACAGTATAGATGGAACCAGCCGGCTGCCCGGTTTCGTTCAAGCGATCACGAAGGTCCACCGGGGGACAGACCCTGAGGCCCCGGTAAGCACCATCACAGTAGAACGGACATGGTGGCGCCGCTTCGGGTACAGGGCATCTAGGGGCAATCTGGGATTTGCCTGCGACCCGTATAGGCGGAAATTCTTTTTCAGGAAAGACCGCGGAAAATGGTGGACGTGGGGGGAGTCGAACCCCCGACCTCTGCGTTGCGAACGCAGCGCTCTCCCAACTGAGCTACACGCCCACTCGGCGGTTCTTCCAATATACCGAAAAGTGTAATCGCAGGCCAGCGCGTGGCAGGTACCGAACCACCGGAGGAGAGAGAAAGCCAGCCCGCTAGGCGTCGCGTTCCGGCTGCCGCTTGACCTGCTCGTGCTGCTTCTTGCGGCGGTTCGCCCAATACCTCTTCATGCGCTCGGAGACTTCCTCGCGTTCCTTCGCACTCATCGACTTGCGGCCGCGCCGCTTGCCGCTAACGGGAGCTGCCGGGAGCGAACCCGCCGTACGCTGCAGCTCCTCGAGCGACGCAATCACGCGCTCGAGTTTTTCTTTCTCCGCGTACAAGTCCTGAATTGCTTTGTATAGATCCATCGCAGCTTAAAAGCAGAACCATCTCACCTATCGGCGTGATCACCTGATGTTACATCGGATAAGGGCCGTAATTCCAGCGGGAAATTACATCACCGCGTTAGGAATGGCCAGTGCGGTACTACCTTAACGCCGAATTTGGTAATCGCCAAAAGCAGGATGCCGGTCAAACAGAGTAGTACTCCCATACCGATTAACAAAACTTTGCGCCACGGAAAGTTGCGCCCCTCGCGGTTCAGGACGAGCAAATAGCTGGCAAAAATGCCCACGAAAAACAACATAGTCATGGGCGTGGCGAAGAGCATCAGATTGAATACGTCGGGAGTCGGGGTAATGATAGCCGCGGCGATGAATATTCCCAAAATCGCGTACCGGCTGTGGTTCAGTAAGAATCGCGGGCTGACAATTCTCAAAAGCGTCAGGAAAAAAATAAGGACGGGCAGTTCAAAAATCAGCGCAACGCCAAGAATGACGTTGATAAACAAATCAAAATATTCGGAGAGCGAAACCATGGGCGCGACATAATTTCCGCGGCCGATACTAAGCAGGAAGGTGAGTCCGAACCGGAAGGCGACAAAATAAGCGAAGACCGCGCCGCCCAGGAAGAGCCCTGCCGAACAGATGATGAACGGGGCGGCCCAGCGGCGCTCGCGGCGGTACAATCCGGGCGCGATAAACGCCCAGACCTGGTACATGATCCAGGGAGAACCAAGGAAAATTGCGCAGTAGATCGGCAGCTTGACCCAGATGATATTGAAGCTCTCCATGGGAGTGATCATCACGAGCTGCGGGGTATACCCGAGGCTTTTGAGCGCCTCGACGGCGGGGTCGCTTACGAATTTCCACAGCTCATTGGTGAAGGTCAGGCTGATAACAAAGGCCACTCCGATCCCCATGACCATCCGAATGAGCCGCGTACGCAGCTCCTCCAAATGCTCGAGGAAAGACATGCGGAGCATGCCCTCGTCATCATCGTCGTCGGTGTCAGAGGGAGGAGGAGGCGGCGGCGGGGGTCTGCGCCCACCTGCGGCCGGCACGGGCAGCCGCTCGGAGGGAGTTTCGGTTAGCGCGGGCGCTGTTGTCGTTGCGCTTACGGACGGCTCTGCCGGTCCGCCGCTCGAAGACACGCCTTCCGCATGGGACTCGGCCGTCCCCGCCTGTTCTTCCTGTGAATCCATTCGCTATGCTTTGTGTTCCGTCGCGGTGGAGGGCGGCGCCGGGCTCCCGGCCGGCACATGTTCTGGAATCATCTCCGCAGAAGGGCTGGGAGTTCCAGAAGGGCTGGGGGCTCCGTTCCCGGCGGTTTCCGAGCCGTGCGGTACGGTGCCTTCCAATGCAACGGACGACGTCGATTCAGCGCCCTGAGGTGCGGATGCGCTTTCTATGGCAGGGTGGGAAGCAGTGGCATCCGGTTCTCCGGATCCGAGCGAGTGATCGTAGCGGTAATCCGAGGAGTAGTCGTAGTTGTACGTATCATACGAATACTCGTTCGCGGCATGCTTGATCGGCTCGGTTTCCTGCTCCAGGTTTTTCATTTCCCGATCGAACGTGGCCTTCAGTTCGGTCGAGGCGCGGCGGAATTCGGTCATGGCCTTCCCTATCGTCCGCCCCAACTCCGGCAGCTTCTTCGGGCCGAAGAGGAGCAGAGCAAGGACGAAGATAAAGACCGTCTCCTGCCAACCCAGCGGACCCATCGAAAATATCCTCCAATTAGCTTTCGAACCCATGATACCACGGTGGGCGCGCCGTCCCTTTGCTCGCCGACAGCGTGCTGCGGTTCCGCGAACCGCCTCTCCCGCAGTTAGAACCCCGCCATTACGTAATAGACGATCACTGAGATGAGTCGATCGCAGTTTGCAGCGCCGCCCTGCACCAACCATGCGGCATCATTGTAAACAGAGTGGCCGTCCCCTGCATTTTCTGTGAAATCGCAAGCGGCGCCCGTCCTGCCGCTATTGTGTTTGAAGACGAGCACTGCCTGGCGTTTCTGGATCACCGGCCGCTTTTTCCCGGACACTGCCTGCTGATTCCCAAGCAGCATCGGGAAACACTCGCCGACCTCGGTACAAACGAATTGGCGCCGCTCTTCGCAATCGCGCAACGACTCGCGCGCGCCATGGAGACCGGCCTCGGCGCCGAAGGCTCGTTCGTTGCGATCAACAACCGGATCAGCCAAAGCGTCCCGCATCTTCACATTCACGTGGTGCCGCGGCGTAGGAAGGACGGTCTCAAGGGCTTTTTCTGGCCGCGAGGCAAATACGCCGATGATGCACAAACGGAGAGCATTCGGCTCATTTTGGCGCGGGAATTGTCCGTTTTCGGACGCATCGGCGATTCGTAATGTTTAACGATTAACCGCCTAAGTCGTTCCTGTTCTGTTTCGAACCGAACTTGGTGCGCGGTTTCACTATACTGCCCCTGCGGGTAAATCTTTATCTTTGCCTTGCACCGCGTCCTCATTTACAAGCGAGGGAGAAACGAAGTCGATGACACCTTCTCAACGAACGTTTGTGATCGGCGGCCTGCTGGTATGCGCTCTGGGTTTTCCCCGGATCTCATACGGCATTACCGGCTGCACAAACAACAATCTAGTGGGCACGTATAACGCGTCAGCCCTGGGCGTCAACTTTCAGGCCGCTCTTCCAATTCCCAGCAGCACGACCGGAGGAACCACGAGCGGCACAACCGGCACCACAACTGGCACGACCACCGGCACCACAACCGGAACCACGGGTAGCACCACCAGCAGTCCCCCCCCGCCGCCACTGTTCACCGGCAACGCCGCCAGTTTGGGAGGCAGCCAGCCGGGGTTGGGCCGGTTCTTCTTTGATGGCGCGGGCAGTATCCTCGGACAGGTCGGCACCAGCGGCACGCCGAACCTGCAGGTGGGAACGTATTCGGTAAATGCGGACTGCACGGCGACGTTGACGTTCCTCGGGTCGCCCATCAGTTCCACCTCGGCCTCGGGAACGAGTTCGTCTACCTCCAGCACGGGGACTACGCCGTCGAACCAAACGTTCAATGCCGTTATCGTCAATGGCGGCAGCGAGGTTCTCGTTGACGAAACGGACGCTACTGGAAACGGGGCGGTAGGCGTCCTGATCCGCGGCTCGAATTCGTGCGTCGCAGGAACTTCGCCACAGAGCTTTGGATTTTATGTGACGGGCCTGGTTCCGAACACGGTGTTTGCGACTAGCACCACGGGCGGAACCACTGGCACGAGCGGGACGACGGGCACCACTACCGGCACTACGACCGGTACGACAACCGGCACCACCACTGGGACGACCACTGGGACCACAACCGGTACAACCACCGGCACAACCACCGGCACTACGACCGGCACGACGGCTGGCGGCACGACCACCGGCACGACCACCGGCACCACAACCGGGACGACGACTGGGACCACAACCGGTACAACCACTGGCACAACCACTGGTACAACCACTGGCACTACAACCGGCACGACGGCAGGCGGCACGACCACAGGCACCACCACCGGGACGACGACTGGGACCACAACCGGCACGACCACAGGCACCACCACCGGGACCACAACCGGCACGACCACAGGTAGCACTACCGGAACCACGACAGGTAGCACCACCGGAACCACAACTGGCAGCACCGGTACAACCGCTTCGGGCGCCGCTGCGGTGTTCAGCGAGATTGGGACACTTACCTTGGACGGCGCGGGTAATTTCACCCTGAAAGCGACCGCCACCGGAAACGGCGTGACGCAACCGGCGGTGAACACCAGCGGCACTTACACCCTGAGTTCCACTTGCAAGCTGACGGTCACCAGCACCAGCACGGTGGCAGCGACAGGAGCAACAACGACGGTCACCGGAACAGGGATAGCTTCGCCGGTCACCTTCTCCGCGCTCCTGAACGCAACCAACAATTCCGGTTCGCTCTCCAACAACTCGAATACGGCGAACCAGTACGCGTCCAGCGCGGGAACCATCTCGTTCCAAATCGGTTCCACCGTCTTGACGGGTCAACTGATCCAGCAGTAGAGTCGGTCAAAACAGGTAAGAAGCAGGCCGGCGCATCCCCTCGGATGCGCCGGCGTTTTTGCGTTTAAGGCAGAGTTTCGCGCAACACTTTGGCGCTCTGCTCGGCCCGGAACCTGCGCAATTTTTCGCGCAGCTCGGGGCGGCTGTTGGCGAGGATGGCAAGCGCCAGCAGAGCGGCATTGCGCGCTCCCGCGGGACCGATTGCCAGCGTGCCGACCGGGATGCCCGCCGGCATCTGCACGGTGGAGAGCAGCGAATCCAGTCCCTTGAGAGAGGCGCTCTCCATGGGAACTCCCAGCACCGGCAGAAGCGTATGCGCTGCACAAACCCCTGCCAGGTGAGCAGCGCCGCCCGCCGCCGCGATGACTACCTCGACGCCGCGGGATTCGGCCTGGCTTACGTAGGCCGCCGTTTCGGCGGGTGTGCGGTGCGCCGAAAGCACGCGGCACTCGTGCGGAACTTCGAAGTTGGAGAGCACTTCGTCGGCCTGCCGCATGGTTTCCCAGTCCGACTTGCTGCCCATGAGAACAATAACCAGCGGATTGGCAGCCATTCTACTGTCCCTGCGCCAGCGAGTAACCTTCCACGCCGTCGAAGGTGCGGAGCGAAGCCGTCATTACGATATCGACCCCGGCGTCGTTGATTCGCTTCAACGCTCCGAGCATCTTGTCGGTATCTGGCGCACCCTGGTACATGAAGCGGCAGCGGAAGCTGTCGGTACAGAACGTTTCAGCGGCGGCGAGGCCGGCCGGCCATACCATGACGCCGCGATTGTCGATCATCTGCAGTTCGAGGCCGTCGCCAGCCTGCTTCATGACATTCGCAAGGTGGCTGGCGTTCCGCGAAGGCCAGTGGACAATCACGTCGAAGCCCCTGCGCTCCATCTTGGAACTCGCGCGGGATGCGGCGGCGGCCCTGCCCGGCGGCAGCGCCGCTGCCTTGGCGTAGCTCACCGGTTTAAGGATGTTCGGCCTTTGCCCAAGCCGCGCGACGACGGCACAAGCGAACTCCTTAGTGCCGACCTTCTCTCTGCTGACGCCTTCGGCGAAGATGTCGTAAGTGTGGACTCCGTCTTCGATGGTGCGAAGCCATGCATTGTGCACGCGCTCGGCAATTTCCGGCTGATCGATATGCACCAGCATCAGCACGGCGCCGAGAAGCAACCCGGAGGGATTTGCAAGGTTCTGGCCCGCGCGTCGCGGAGCCGAGCCGTGAATCGCTTCGAACATCGAGCAGTTGTCGCCGATGTTGGCGGAGCCGGCCAATCCCACCGAGCCCGCAATCTGCGCGGCCACATCGGAAAGCACGTCACCATAAAGGTTGGGCATGACGATGACGTCGAAGGCCTCCGGGGTGTCGGCCATCTTGGCCGCGCCGATGTCCACGATCCAGTGCTCTTTCTGAATGTCCGGATATTCCGCGGCGATCTCGTCATAGATTTCATGGAAGAGGCCGTCGGTCATCTTCAGGATGTTGTCTTTGGTGAAGCACGTGACCTTCTTCCGGTTGTGGCGCCGCGCATACTCGAACGCGTAGCGTACGATCTTTTCCGTGCCCGGCCGGGAGATGAGCTTGATGGCGGACGTCATCTCGGGGCTCAGCTGATACTCCACACCCGCGTAGAGGTCTTCTTCGTTCTCGCGGACCACTACGATGTCCATGTCGGGATGCTTGGTCTCGACGAACGGGTGGTAGGAAACGCAGGGACGCACGTTGGCGTACTGCCCGAGGGTCTTGCGCGTGGTGACGTTCAGGCTCTTGTAGCCGTCGCCCTGCGGCGTGGTGATGGGCGCTTTCAGGAAAACCTTGGTGCGCAAGAGCGATTTCCAGGATCTGGGCTCGATACCGGAGGTATTGCCGCGCAGATAGACCTTCTCGCCAACATCGATGGTTTCGATTTCCAGAGCCGCGCCGGCGGACTCCAGAATCTGCAGCGTCGCCGTCATGATTTCCGGACCGATGCCGTCGCCGTACGCGACTGTGATCGGAGTCTTGGTGGGCATGGTGAGAATACCAAGATTATAGGAATGCTCCGCCGAGGCGCAACCGCGCATTGCACTTCAGCCGCATTCGAAAAGACGTACCGCGCCATGGCTGGCGCGGCTCTAACGGCGCTCGCCGGCGGACTGCGACCCCCCGCCTTTACGGGGCGGGCTGAAAGATGCTTCAGCCGCGTCCCGTTAGGGCGCGGGTCCGCTGAAGATGGCGAAATCACGATATGCATATGGTTGATATACTGGCCGGGAAATTGGGAGGCGAATTGCCGATACAGTTCAAGCTCGCGGCGAGGCGAATCGTGCTTGCGGTTCTCTGTGTGCTCGGCCCGTCGATGGCATCCGGCCAAACCGCGCCAGGAGCGAAACCGCCCATGGCGGAAGACGTATTCAAGAACATCAAAGTGCTCAAGGGCATCCCGGTGGACGAGTTCATGTCCACGATGGGCTTCTTTTCCGCGTCGCTGGGCGAGAATTGCACCTTCTGTCACGTGGAGGAAAGCGGCGGCAGCTGGGCGCGCTACGCAGACGATAATGCGCAGAAGCAAACCGCGCGCCGCATGATCGCGATGGAGTACGGCATCAACAAGGCGTATTTCGGAGGAAAGCGCGTGGTGACGTGCTACTCCTGCCACCGCGGAGTCGAGCGACCCAGGGTGACTCCAAGCCTCGCCGAATTGTACGGGCCTCCTCTGCTCGGCGAGGCCGATGAAATCGAGCAGACTGCCAAGTCGCCCTCCGCCGATCAGGTTCTAGATAAGTACGTGCAGGCGCTGGGCGGCGCCGAGCGCCTCGGGAAGCTTACCAGCTTCGCCGCGAAAGGGACAAACCAGGCCTTCGCCGAGACGGAGAAGAACCCGTTGGAACTCTATGCCAAGGAGCCGAATCAGCGGATGATCGTCGTTCACTCGCCGAACGGAGATAGCACGACGACGTACGATGGCCACACTGGTTGGACGGCCGCGCCCTATGCGGAAAGACCAGTTCCGGTTCTCGCGTTGACGGGAGGGGACCTGGACGGTGCGCAACTCGACGCCGAACTCGCGTTTCCCGCACACATCAAGCAAGCATTCGCCACCTGGCGGGTGGGGTTGCCGGTAATGATCGACGACCGCACCGCGGTTGTGCTGCAGGGGAGCAATCCGGGCCATACGCCGGTCAAATTCTACTTCGACAAGGAAACCGGGCTGCTGTCGCGCGTGGTCCGCTACCGGGATTCACCCGTAGGCCTCAGCCCGACACAGATCGATTACGCGGATTACCGCGAGGTCGCCGGCGTGAAGGTCCCTTTTCGCTGGACCGTCACCTGGCTCGACGGGAAGTCGACTGTCGAACTCACGGACGTGCAGCCGAACGCGTCGATCGGTGCAGAGAAGTTCGCAAAGCCGGTAGCACCCGCCGAACGCAAGCCGTAGCGGAGAGAGACTTACTTCCGGAAGATCTCCCCAAAAACCCCGGAGCCGTCATTCGCCCTGAGTTAGGCTGAAGGTTATGGACAAGGGCACCGCGGAGATGTGGCGGCGCGTGGGCCTCATCGAGAAAACGTTTCTCCTGCTGGCCGGCATGTACGCGGTGCTTTTTTTCCTGCGCATCGCGCCGGGGCTGCAGACGTTCATCGGGTTGGCGGGATTTCTGCTGGGCTTAGCCGCGCTGTTCCGGCTGGCGCGCCGCTCCATCCGCAAAGCCATCTGGCGGCTTCGCAACCGGCTGATCGTCGCGTATTTGTTCATCGCGGTGGTGCCCATCCTCCTGATTCTTGGTTTGGTGGGAATTGCCGCGTATGCAGTGATCGGCCAGATGGCCGAATACCTGGTCAACACGGAGCTGACCCGCCGTATCAACTTTCTCTCCGGACCCGCTGAGGCGCTGGTTCGATTTACCGATACTCCGCAGCTGCTTACAGAGCGGTTCGCTCCCCTGATCGAGAGCCGGTTTGAGAATTTCGAGATTCTGGTGCGTGGCAAGGAGGAGATGCGCTACCCGGCGGGGTCGAGCCTCACCGCGCCTCCAGCCGAATGGAAGAAGGCGGATGGTCTGATCCTGAAGGATGGCCACCTGTACGCTTGGGTGCATGCCCTGGCAAACGGGAACGAGGTTACGGTACTCGCGCCGATCACCCACGAGTTGCTAAGCCAAATGGTTCCAGGGCTGGGCGATGTCGATCTCGCACCGTACACGGGGAGGGTCCGCGCCAGCCAGTTGCCGCCCAAGCAGAACCCGCTGGATGTCGAAGTCAACTTCTTCTATCCGGTGCAGATTGCACTCTGGAAGTCCCCGCAAGGAAACGAGACAGGCATTTTGCTGGTGAACACTCGCGTCTCAGCTGTATTGGGGACGGTGTTCGGCCAGAAGATGCAATGGGCGGAGATCGCGCTGGGAATCTTCGCCGTACTCGCGGTGATGTTTCTCCTCGTCGAGGCAGTCTCGCTGGTGGCGGGTGTCCGGCTGACGCAGACTATTACCGGCGCGGTCCACGAGCTTTATAACGGCACCAGGCACGTGAAGGAGGGCGACTTCTCCTATCGGATTCCCGTTCGCGGAGACGACCAACTCGCAGACTTGACCGCCTCGTTCAATACCATGACCGAGAACCTGGGCCGGCTCCTCCTGGTGGCGAAGGAGAATGAGCGCCTCCAATCGGAACTTGCCATTGCGCGCGAAGTGCAGGCGCAGCTCTTCCCGAAGAGCGCGCCATCGGTGGGAGCCCTCAAAGTGGATGGCGTGTGCAATCCGGCGCGGTCGGTATCCGGCGACTATTATGATTTCCTTTCTGTGTCGGATTCCTCCGTCGCGTTTGCCATAGGAGATGTGGCGGGAAAAGGAATCTCGGCGGCGTTGTTGATGGCCACCATTCAATCGACCATGCGAACGCAATTGGGCGCGAACGGAAGCCGCGCGGCCCAGTTTTCCACGGCTTCGATGGTGGCCACGTTGAACCGGCAGCTCTACGCCAACACGGCGCCGGAAAAGTACGCCACATTCTACTTCGCGCTGTACAACGACGAAACGCACGTCCTTACCTACACGAATGCAGGTCACTTGCCGCCCTTGCTGCTGCGCGGGGGAACGATCCAGAAGCTGGACCCGAACGGAACCGTGGTGGGAGCATTTCCCTTCGCGCAATACGGAGAACAGAGTCTGTCTCTGGAGCGCGGCGATATACTGGTGGCCTACACCGACGGCATCATCGAGCCGGAAAACGCGTATGGCGAAATGTTTGGAGAGGAGCGCTTGCAGGATCTGCTGATGAAGCACGCCGGCGAGGACTCGCTCGAGCTGATCGATCGCACGATGGAGGCGGTCGCGCAATGGACAGGCTCTTCGGAACTGCAAGATGACATGACGATGCTGGTGGCGCGCCGCATATGAAGGTGCTGACCGCCACGCAGATGCGCGAAGTCGACCGGCGCACCATCGCCATGGGAGTCCCCGGAATCGTTCTCATGGAGAACGCCGGACACCGCGTCGTAGAACTTCTGGAGAAGCGCTTCCGGCTTTCCCAGGAACGCGTCGTGGTGCTCTGCGGCAAGGGGAACAATGGCGGAGATGGAATGGTGATTGCGCGTCAGCTCCACACGCACCTGCGGCCCGCCAGCCTGCACGTGGTGTTGCTCGCGGATCCCGCCGAGTTGAAGGGCGATGCCGCGACAAATTTTCAGATGCTTCAAGCGTGCCGCTGCCCCGTTCTGAACGAGATTCCTGTGGCGGCGCGCAGCGCCACGGTCGTGGTCGATGCTCTGCTCGGTACGGGCGTTTCGGGACCGGCGACGGGGCGCATGCTCGAAGGCATTCGCGAAATCAACACGGGTTTTCCTCTGGCCAAGGTCGTCGCGGTGGATCTGCCGTCGGGCCTGCCGACGGATTCGGGCGAGCCGGTGGGCGAATTCGCCCGCGCCGATCATACCGTCACATTCACCGCGCCGAAAGTGAGCCAGGTGATTCCGCCGAACTGCGATCACATGGGCGAAGTGGCGGTGTGCGCGATCGGCAGCCCGCCCGATCTTTATGAAGACGACGAGGAGATTTTTCTTTCGCTGATTGAGCCGGCGATGTTCGGAAGCGTCCTGGCGCCGCGGCCGCCCTCGGGACACAAGGGCACCTTCGGCCACGTGCTGGTGGTCGGTGGCTCGCGCGGCAAGACCGGCGCGCCTGCCATGAGCGGTCTCGGCGCGCTGCGCGCCGGGGCAGGCCTGGTGACCGTCGCCTCGGCGAAAAGCGCCATCCCGGTGATTGCCGGCCACGCCGCGGAACTGATGACGGAACCGCTCGAAGAAACTCCCTCCGGTGGGATTTCGCGGAATGCCCGGGTGAAGGAGCTTGCCGAGGCGATGACAGTCATCGCCATGGGGCCGGGTATGGGGCGCGAACCGGATATTGAGGCGCTGGTTACAGGCCTCGCTGCAGAGTTGGAACAGCCGATGGTGCTCGATGCCGACGCGCTGAGCGCGAAAATCCAGGGCGGCGGAAGGACACGTATCCTGACACCGCATCCCGGAGAGATGGGGCGGCTCACCGGCAAGAGTACGATGGACGTGCAGAAGGACCGGGTCGGGACCGCGCGCTCTTTTGCAATGGAGCACGGAGTGGTGCTGGTGTTGAAGGGGCAACGCACTGCAATTGCTTTTCCGGACGGGCAGGTCTGGATCAACCCGACGGGCACCCCTGCGCTGGGAACGGGCGGCAGCGGCGATGTACTCACTGGCCTCATTTCCGGTTTGCTCGCGCAGTTTCCTCACGATCCACGAAGCGCGGTCTCGGCAGCGGTGTACCTCGGCGGCTTGGCGGGCGAGATTGGCGCGCGCGCTCTTGGCGAAAAGAGCTTCATCGCCACCGATATTCTGCGCTACCTGCCCGAGGCCTTGGAGAAATGTGCCCACGACCTATCGGACCGCGTCTGAGGAAGAGACCATCGCGCTGGGCGAGCGGCTGGCGCGCGAGCTTCCCTTCGGGCGCGTCGTACTCCTCATCGGCGAATTGGGCGCAGGCAAAACCACGCTGGCAAAAGGGATCGTGAAGGGATTGGGGGCGGCCGCTCCCGAAGAAGTCTCCAGCCCTACCTTCACCCTCATTCACGAGTATGGCCGCGACGCGCGCGTCTACCACGTCGATTTGTACCGGCTCGACAGTGTGCGCGATTTGGAGACGCTCGGGCTCGAAGAGTTGATGGAACGAGAAGCGGTCATGTTAATCGAGTGGGGCGAGCGATTTCCCCAGTTGCTACCGCCTCAGCGTATCGAAATCCGCATCCGCGCGATCCACGACGAAGAACGGGAAATCGAGGTCAGCGAGATCCGATGAGCGTGCCATAATCGTAAAGAAAAAGGGAGGCTGTTTGTGAGTGCAACAAGCGGAAGCGTGGCCGCCAATCCGGAACACATCCTGCAGACGATGTGGGGCTATGGTCCGCCATTAATTTTGGAGGCCGCGATCGAGCTGGGCGTGTTCGATCTCCTCGACAGCGGGCCGAAAACTGCGGAAGAGGTTGCGGCTCAAACAGGCGCGTCCGTGCGCGGCATACGCTCGATCATGAATGCGCTGGTCGGGCTGCAGTTTCTGGCCAGAAATGGCGGAAACCGCTACGAGCTGACGCCCGATTCGGCGGCGTTTCTGGTGAGTTCCAAACCCGGCTACCTGGGGGGCATGTTCCACCACACCAGCCGTCAGCTAATCCCGAATTGGCTCGGATTGAGCGAGGTGGTGCGGACTGGCAGGCCCGCCGGCGCTGTCAACCAGAAGCAGACCGGGGCCGAATTCTTTCAGAAGTTCGTCTCCGCCCTGTTCTCGATGAACTATCACGCGGCGCAGGTTTTGGCCAACGCGCTCGCGGTGGAACGCGCGCAGACGCCGGTGCGCGTGCTTGACATCGCGGCGGGGTCGGGCGTGTGGGGGATCGCAATCGCGCAACAGTCGCCCAACGTGAGTGTCACCGCGGTGGACTGGCCCGAGGTGCTGGAGACGACGCGCTCGTTTGCGGAGCGCTTCGGCATGGCCCAGCGATTCTCGTACATCGCCGGCGATCTGGACACCGTCGCTTTCGGCCAAGGCTATAACGTCGCGACGCTCGGGCACATTCTGCACAGCGAAGGCGAGCGGCGCAGCCGCGCGTTGCTGAGGAAAACGTTCGAGGCGCTCGCCCCGGGTGGCACGATCGCAATCGCCGAGTTCCTGGTCAATCACGAAAGGACCGGCCCGCCGACCGGGCTGCTGTTCACGGTGAACATGCTGGTGCACACCGAAGAAGGCGACACGTACTCGTTTGAAGAGATCCGCGGATGGCTCGAAGAAGCAGGCTTCGTGAACGCGCGGACGCTCGACGCAGGCGGGCATTCGCCGCTCATCCTGGCAGATAAGCGCTAGCGGGAGCCCCCAATTCTCCCAATCCGTTCCGGCCCACACTGCGCCATCACGGGCGTGGCTGAAAATAGTTCAGTCCCGCCCCGTCGGGGCGCGGGTCGGGTTGCGAAATTCGTTCCAATCGCTTTTTGTTCGGAACATCACCCTTGCTGCGACTCGGCATTCCGCGTGCGAATACCACGGGGGATGCAGTCGCGCTGGGTAACATTTGCTTTGCTTGCTGCCGTGGCGCTGGGGGTCGAAGCGCGCCCGCGCAAGCGGACCGGACATGCCGCGAGAGTGGCCGCGCCGCCACCACCGGTCACCTTTGACGCCGCGACCGTTAACAATTCCCAAGTGGCTGACATGCTTGCCGAGGGCGACCGCGGATCGGCTGTCGTGCGGGCCCAGATCCTCCTCGATCGCGCTCATTTCTCTTGCGGCGAAATCGACGGAAACTACGGAACCAATCTGGAGAAGACCGTAGCCGCTTTCCAGGCGGACCGCAACCTGCCGGTGACGGGCAATATCGATGCACAGACTTGGGCGGCGCTCAACGCAGATCAGGCGCCTGCGTTGATCCCGTACACCATTTCCGCGGACGATGAAAAGGGCCCCTTCCTGCGGATTCCCAAGGACCTGAAAGAGCAGGCGGAACTCCCGGCCGTGGGATATACTTCGCCGCTGGAAGAACTCGCGGAGCGGTTCCATTCCAGCCCCGCGGTGTTGAAAGGGCTGAATCCCGGAACGAATTTTGATGCCGAGGGGCAGCC
>CAYMHP010000100.1:0-17483 GCA_964390225.1 uncultured Solibacteraceae bacterium | reverse complement strand
CGTTCAGCTGTAGCAGCAGGGTTTCTCTGCTCACGCTTCAAAAACCAGCGGCAACACTCAACCAGTCGCCGCCCTGGGTTCTGAGACCGCACGCGAAGGGGCGGTCAACCGCGGCAACCCAGTTACAGAGGCGCTCAACCGCATTATTGCTGGTCTGAATGCGGCACTTGGTTCGGAGATAAATAACGGCGTCGCACATTTCAGCGTGCGAAAGCGACCTCACGAATTGATGACCCGCCGCCTCGAAACGCCTTCGATAATATCGGAAGTTTCGCCGTGTCCGATAACCTAGCAAAGCCAGAAACGCTTCATACGTTGGCGTTAGGCGGAGGCGAGCGTGATTTAGCACATCCCGGGCTTCGGACGTATCCAGACCCATGGATCGTGCCACATCGCGGGCGATTTGATGTTCATAGCCGGTCGGCGGCAGCAGCAATCGCAACGCACTGAGACGGCGTAAGGCGAGCAGCTTTTGAAGCGCTACTGAGAGCACTTCTTGCTCGTGCGCCTTATCAGTCAAGACAAGGTTGCCAAGCGTACTATCGGCATACAGGACTCCGGTGGGCACGCCCGCTAAGACTTTTTCTTTGGCATAGACGAGTCCGACTGGTTTCAGCCCATGCCGAACCAGTACGATCCGCGGCATCCAACTATTGCCAAGTGAACCTATAAAGAATCGTGGATCGAGAACGGTAGTATACGGCGCTACCTGCCGAGCCAAGTCGGTGAGCTGGTCCACGGTCGGGGATCGCAATACTTCTGCACAATACGTCTCGGCACACTGCGTTGATTCCCGGTGCAACGCAGCGCACCCGGGCTGGTTCATGGCGGCTTAAGTGGGGCGATTGTATTACGAGAACACTACCGAAAGCAATAAGGTAAGTTCCATTTAAAAACTGGTTACGCCACAGACACGCGTTCGGCAATTCCCGACAAGTGGAACAACGGGCGGCGCCGTCTGTTGCCCCCACCGCTCCACGACGGCGGTGAGTTCGTGAAACACGGACAGGGGTTGAGAGGTAGTCGTCCATGCCCGTCGCCACTGGTATCGAGACCGGTTATAACGCGTTGCCGGGTAGGGGACAGCACTGTACGGTCAACGGCGCACCTTCGTCGCTGAGCTATTTCGCTGCCTTTTCGTCGGCGCGTGCTGAAGAGAGGATTCCCACCATTCCGTAGTTGCCCTCGTGGCAGGCATATTCGAAGATCGGCCCGTCGGTCTTCACGCTCGGGATCTGCGCGGTCCAAGGTTTGATATACATCGAGGGATCGTTTACTGTGAACTCGTATAACAGGGTATCGGCATCAACGCGTGTGAAGCGCTCCGTCAAGTGCATGTTCTCAGAGGAGTGCAAGATCTCCAAGCCGCCGTGCAGTCCGGCTTTGTCGCGGAGATTGGTGGTATCGATGACCAGCGTGTCGCCCTCCCAATGCCCGCGCGAATCTCCCAACCATAAATGAAGATTGCGCGGAACATGAGGGCGGCCGTCCATGGGGATAATCCGTGCGTCGTGAATCATCTCATTGAAAATCACAACGGTGTCCGAAGTCTGCACGATCTGGTAATTATTGTTATACGCGCCGGGCAGCATGGGCGGACCCGCGGTCGTCCAGTTCAAGCAACGCTCCGAAAATCCACGGTCCTCCGGGCCGTCGGCCGGATGCAGCCGCTTCCTCTCGGCACGCGCAGCCAACTTCGCCTGCCCCTCGGCCGTGAGCGCGGGAATGCGGCCGTCGGGCGGATCCACGATGAGTGAAGTGCGATGGGATTTGATGGTCCGGGTCCCCCGGTCATACCAGAATTCGTTGTACGCGCGAGCGACATCGGCGTCGGTCCCGGCGCCATCGCGGCGGTCCCGATCGTCCGTTTGCCGTGTCTGGCGTTCAAAATCGATGGCTTCTTTTTCACTTAACACCGTTTTGTTAGCCAGCGCCGCGGGACGTTCGAGCGGCGTTATGGTGGCGTTCGACCAGATTCCCTGCAAGTCGGGATGGCCGTCCGGCGTACGCGGCGTCTTCCAGGTTTTGGACGGCTGTCCTACAGCGGGCCACGCCGTTAGCCATACAAGTGCCACGGCGGCCGCGAAATACTTGTTCCTCATAGCACCTCCCCGTGCGCACCGGACCAGGCGATCTCGCCGCCGTGCCCGTTGCTGCGAAGATATCACACCCGGGGAGCGAGCTCTAAGGGGAGCGAGTTCTAAGGGGGTCCGCCGATGTACCCCGAGTCGCATCCACGGCCGTTTCGGTCGCACTCTACCATAGGAAAATGAGAATTGGCCTCATGGCTGACACGCACGGACGCCTGGATCCGCAGGTCCTGGAGTGCTTCAGCGCGTGTGACGAGATCTGGCATGCGGGGGATATCGGCACTCCGGACGTTCTCTACGATCTTCGTCAGGCAAAACCGCTGCGCGCCGTGTACGGTAATGTCGATGGCCCGGACTTGCGGAGCGAACTGCCCGAAGATCTCGCGTGGGAATGCGATGGACTTCGCGTCTACATGATTCACATCGGTGGTTACCCAGGGAAATACGATCCGAAGGCCCGGCGCGAAATCCAACGGCGCAGGCCGGGCCTGTTCATCTGTGGCCACTCCCACATTTTGAAAGTGATGCGCGACCCGGCGCTCGGACTCATGCACATGAATCCCGGCGCCTGCGGTTTTCAGGGTTGGCACAAGGTGCGCACCATTCTGAGGTTCACCATTGAACAGGGCGCCATCCGAGCGGCGGAAGCGATTGAGCTAACGCCGCGCCACGGTGCCTAAGTAGCTATGATCGTTTCGCGCAGCGACGGTGGGCCCGCTGCCGCTTCTAGTGCCGAATCTGGGAACTGATGTCCTTCGTTTCGTACACTTCGCAGTTACCGCGCTCTGGGAGAAGTCCCGCCTCGGGATTCCATTCGGCCGGGTGCACGTGTACTGAACCCGCTGCCCTGGCGTCTGATAGTTGGTGCTCACACGATATTTCGTGAGCGTCCAGGGTGGCCGTCCACCTGGATAGCGCCCTTTCCCTGATATTCGAGGGAGACAGCAAGTTCATGCTCATCGATGCCCCGCAGCATGCCCATGTACCAGGTCCAGTTGAAAAGCACCGCCCGCAGGTCCTTGGCACCAGCCGCGGGTCTGTAAGGGGGAGGGGGTTCGCGGTTCGTACGCGGCGCCTGTGCGCTGCCCGTCGACAGCGCGCCTATGGTGAGAAGGGTTCCGGTAGCGGCCCTCAGCCAAACGCTCGTTCGCCGAACCGTCATCGTAGTCCGCCGCTTTTCTCTAATCGTTGGGGTTACCCGCGGAGATCTGGATCACGCGCCCGTCCGGCATAATCACTGTCTTCAAGAAACCCAAGGGACTGCCGTCTTTGGCGGGGAGGAACTTCACAGTGATCTTGTCCCCGCCGTGAAGCGCATTCGGTCCAGTCTTTCCGATTCCCCTCTGCGCGAGGGCTGTTGCGGAGCCGAGCGTCAACACCCACTCCGTGCTCGTGCCGTCCGCATTCTTCACTGCGAGAGTCAGCGAACCGTGGGGATTGGAGAACTTGATTTGTGAAACCTCCCCCGACAGCTCCTTTTCCGCCTTCATATCGTACACGCCCGCCAGGGAATGATGAGCCTGCAACGAGCTGGTTGCCATCAACCACCCGAGCAGAGCCACGCATCCTAAAGTCCGTCTAACCATTCACCAACCTCCACGAAATTTGGAATCGAGTATATCACCCCGGCCCACGCGGCCTCAAATTAGCGCGCGTTCGCGGCTCCCGGCCCGACATAGGCCAGCAAGCGGCCGGCGGTAATCGCGCCAAACCAGCAGGCCAGCGATGCCCAAGCCAGCATCTTTGCATTCCCCGACAGTGGAGCCACATCGAGCTGCGGATCCTCGAAGATTTGCCGGCGCATTCGGATGAGAACGAAGAATCCGGCAAACACCAGCGCCATTTTGATGTAGAAATCCAGGCTCGTCAGCTTGTTTGTGGCATCGGCAACCAGCATCATGGCTCCCGTCACTGCATTGACGCCGAATCCTGCCCACATCAGGGGGAACAGGCGTGCGAAGGGCTTAATCGGCGCGGCAGGCCAGAACCCCAGCACAACCAGGCTGATCATCGTGCTGCCTCCGGCCACGATGGACATCCCCAGGGTGTGCAGAAAGAGAATCGTCGGGAATGCCCAAATCGTAGGAGTATCGCGAACCCAGTTGCTGAACTCGGTCTGTTCGAGGAATTTAAAGAACTCCGTCATGCCTTATTTCCTGTCCTCCTGACGCGCCGTGCTTCGATCCACCATATAGCCGGCGATCCCGACGATGGCCGTCACGGCGAGCACCAGCAGAACCACTTTGACAGCCAATGGCATGCTTACCCTCCGGCTAGAATGCGTTGCCCAAAAACGGCAACATGCTTCCGCAATACATCACGCCGGCCCACAGGAGCACGGCCGATACTGCGGCGATTTTGGCTCTGAGCGGTGGATCTTCCTTCGCTCCCAGCGCCCACGGTCCGTCGAACAGAGTAAAATACAGCGCGTTCGCCCCGGCGAGCATCACCAGCGCAATTTTCCAGTAGAACGATTTGTTGTGAATGTACTGCCCCGGAATTCCTACGAAGAACATCATACCGGTGACGACGTTCAGGCCGAACCCTAACGCCGCCCAAGGTAGAAGACGGTGCAGGGCAGCGAAGGATACGCCCCTCATCAATCCCAGCATCCGCAGGTTCACCAGAAACACCACGCCCAACAAAAGGGTCAGCCCAATAAAATGCAGCGTCTCGCAAGTAGCCCACATCCACTGATAGTCCGTCATCCACGCGCCGACGGTGCGCGCCAGAGGCCGTTCTGGTGCGGCGGTTGACTGTTCTCCCGCAACTCCCTGTTCGGCCCGGATCTCCGCGTGGCGAATTTCGCCGCCGAGATTGGAGGCGCGCGTCATGAAAGCGAGGTTCACCATGGTGAGAATCAGGATGACGGTTAGATTCCAACTCGGTATGCGTGCGAGGCGGCGAAATTGCCATAGCGCCAGCCAGGCAAACGCTCCGGTGAATTCCAGAAACGCCAGCCCCAACAGGGCCGCTCCCTCATGGGCTTCGATCAGGGATTTCGATACTCCCGGCAACGATTTGATCGCGTCCTGCGCACCATTCCCGCTGATATAGGTGGGGATCGCGATCAGTGCAATCCCCAGCAGGACCACCAGGCTGGCACGCTTCAGATCATTGCTGTTCGTAAGGAGGGCAAGCACAAACAGACCGCCGCCAATGATACCGCCGATGGTCGGAAAGTGGTTCAGCAGAAGATGGATGTGTGCCAGGTCCATGGTGATCTTGCCGAAAATCCGCGCAGGAGGAATGCGGATGCCGCTTGACCAATATATAACACCCTGAATTTTTGGAGGACCACGCGGGAGTTCGGATCAGCACTTCCGATCGGGTCCGCACCGATTGAACGAAAAAACGAGGCACGCTCTCAATCGTGGTTCTCGCGATAATTTCTCCGCAAATCAGGATGCCATTTTTTGTCCCAGAGAATTTACTTCCGGCGAGTGGCGGAACGCTCCCCTTCCGTCCAATGCTGGACGACTCTCGTGACCTGGCCGTTGGCATCCTTAAGGAACTCGACGATGTTGCCTTCCATGCTGAAGCTGTTCTCTGACATTGCGACCAGGGGAATTTTTCCCATGCCGCCGGGATCGATCATCAGGCGGTCCCCTTCCAACGTGACCAGCACGGGCGCGGCGGTCGGGGACGATGCGTACGTGCCCACGTACTGACTCAGGACGTCCTTGGAAACGTGAAACTCCTCGGGGCGTTTGCCCACCAGGTGCGGCTTACTGTGGTCTTCACAGATGTACTCGATCAGTTCGCCGTCTGGCATCAAATCGAGATCCACAGGTAGCGTCCATTTTCGGTTGTAGGCTTTGGGGTCCTCGATGGTCACCTGCAAATCGATGTGGCCGGCATCGCGGCGGTGGAAGCGCTCTGTCATACGCAATGCCTCGGAGTGCGGGTGCCCGCCCAAGTCCAGGGACGTGCGGTCGTTGTAACCGGTGGTCGTGACGACCAGCGTGTCTCCCTCCCAGCGCCCAATCGAGTAGCCCATCCAGGTAGGGTTGGGATCTTCGGGCAGGCCGCGGCCATCGGTAAAAACCTGGCGGAACAGGGTCTGGTATTCGTACAGGAAGATGACGAGATTCGGCGTCTGCACGATCTTGACCGGTGAGCCGACCGACAGGCTGGTCTTGGGGCCGGGCGGCAAACAATTGATGCCGTCCGTATCGTTTCGAAAGTTGTCCGCGCTTTGTTTGTAGAGGGCAGCCGCCCACGGCTGTATGTCCTCGGGCTTGAGGTCGGACACGGCGTTGAGAAGATAGCTCTTGTGGATTCGCCAAACGCCGGAAAGATCCGGCTTGCCGTCGGCGGATCGCGGAGCCGGAGCGGAGAGGTCAGGCTTCCCATCCGGTGTTCTGGGCACCCCCGCAGTTGGGCGACTCGGCCATTGGGCTGTGAGCGGCGATAGCGACGCGGAAAGGACGATCACGGTAGCCAGTGTTCTCATCTGTCTTCTCCCGTCGGGTATCATAACAGAGCTATTTGACAGGCGCGCCCGTTAGCTCGGGCCGCGCTCCGCGGGTTGCATTTACGCGCTGATGTCCGGGATGCCCCGTGCTGCGAAACCTCTAGACGGCGCTACTTCGTCTTCTTAATGAAATCCAGGATGGGGCCCGAGACGGTCTTGTCGGGCGTATCGAATGAGAAGACCTCGGACATATGGCTTTCGTCTTTGGCGAACAGCATAGCCGGGCAATGGTCCGGGCCTTCTTTGCAGAGTTCATCGTGCAAGGTTTGATAGAACGCGCTCATGCTGCCGCTAATACCGGGATCGAGTTCAGCAGACACGAACATCATTTTCACTTTCGACTTCTTGAATTCCGGCAGCGTGGAACGAGCGACTTGCGTAGCGGCATCCGGGGCGCCGCGGCCGCCACGCCCGGCAGCCGGCGCAGCGCGAGGTTCGGAGCGGCTAGGCCCATTGATGAACCCGTCCGTGGAGTTCGGATCGATCCCGCAGGAACTTCCCATGCCGGCCAAAGGATTGGCCGCTCCTCCGCGGCCGCCTGCCCCAGGCACTTCCAGAGGCGCAACATTCCACTGTCCCGACATGAAGATCGCCCCTTTTACACCTACTCCCTTCGGCCCCCACACCTCGGGACGGCCAATGTACGTTCCCAGCGGGCCATTCCCGGCCGAATGCGCGGCGATAAACATCCGGTCCGGATTCCCCATGTATTTTCCAATGTTCGCTTGCACCCACTGGATCATTGCTGAAACGTCCTTCGCGGGGTCATCCCAATTCTGGCCGGGATGCCGCTGCATCAGGACTACAACCATTCCGTTCCGGGTTCCCCAGCGCCCAATATTGTCATAGAACGCATTCGCTTCCCGGTCCTGCTGCTCGATCTTATTGCCTGCGCCTCCTGGGATATAGATGAAAACGGTGCGGTTGCCGCCGCCTTTCTCTGCCGTAAAGACATCGACGAGGTCTTTCGGGTTCGGGCCAAAGGAGACATCGCGCGCAATTTTGACGCCGGGATATAGCGGAGTCACATTGCTGTTGATGTCATTGGCGGGCATCAAGGGCCGGTAGAGCTTGGCCGTACACGGCGGATCGACGATTTGCCCGATGTTGCGCAGCCCGGTTTCGATATTTGCCGGCACCTGTGCCTGAGTCATCCCTGCCATCGCGACCGCCGCCAGGATCAAGCGCGTACGCGAGCCATACTTCGTGACATTCTGCTTGTAGTCCATTGCTCCTCTAATGACCTATAGCATGACGAACTTCACGCACGCGGGCTTGAGGATCTCCGTCCTCGCTCCGGTCGGCGTGATTTTGCCGGTGTCTGCGTCAACGGCGAAGGTAACCATCTGATTCGTGGTTTGATTCCCGCAAAAAAGAAATCTGCCTGAGGGCTCGAAGTCGAATTCTCGCGGATTCCCGCCCAGCGTGCTGGCGATGTCCACGGGGATCATCCTTCCCGTCTGCTCATCAATCCTGAAGATTGCCAAGCTGTCGTGTCCGCGGTTGCTTGCATAACCGAACTTGCCGTTGGGGTGTATGCGGATGTCCGCGAGCGCGTTGCGTTCTTTGAAGTCAGCCGGAACCGTTGGGGCGGTAGCGATCGGGCGAACGTCCCCGGTTTTGGAATCGAACTCGAAGGACGAAAGAATCGATTCCCGCTCGTTCGTGATAAAGAAGTACGGAAGGCGCGGATGGAACGCGGAGTGTCGCGGCGCCCTCCCGGGCGGTGTAGGAAACGACTTCCCCGCCCCGAGGCTGCGCGATGCCGGGTCAAACCGATAAACGTAGATACGGTCCATGCCGACGTCGCACGCGACCACCCAGCGTCCGCTATTATCGAAGTTCACGGAGTGTGCCGCAGCCCCGGGGCCCGGGTCCGTAAGGGGTCGCCTCTCGAAAACGGCCACATCGCACGCGGGTTCGAGCGACCCATCGGCTTTCACCGGTAACATCGCTACGGTCCCATCATCGGTGGGATTCTCAATTACGGGAACGCCATTCCTCTTCACCACTCTCACGGCCTTATTGAAATCACCGTGATTCGCCACCAGGACGCGTTGGCCTGTCCTATCAACGATCATGAAACACGGGTTCACCCCCATCGACGGCTGCGTATTGAGGTGAGTGAGCGACCCATTCTGCTGGTTGATGGCAAACGCGTGCACACCGCCGCCAGCGCCGGCCTTGCCGTTCAGATTGGGCGCTTCGTGCGTGCAGTAAAGAAATCGCCCGTCCGACGAGATGCACAGGTTTCCGCCGTTCAGGCCGTCAAATTCCGTTCCCGTTTTGAACACTGCGGCCAGCGATCCGTCACTGCCATTCACGGTAAACGCCGTGATGCCGCCGCCACCCCCGACTCCGAATGGTCCTTTAGTCCATGAACTGACGTAGGCGTACAGCTTCCTCGAGAAGGGCTGAAATGCCGATACCGCCCTCGTGCTCCCCAGAGCCGCCGCCGGAAGAGCCAGAAGATCGCGCCGGGACAGATTGGTCACTATGGTTGAGAGGCCTCGCTCTTTTTTACCGCCTTTTCATCCTTGCCGGCTCCCGTGCGCGTGAAGTGCGTGACCGTGCCATTAGCATCCTTCGAGAACTCGATTACCACTTCACTGACGCTCGACAGGAACTCGGTCTCCGATCGGGCTACAAACAACTGGTCCCGGGGATACGCGCTGTCCTTCACGATCAACTGGTCGCCGGAGGTCGTGACCACGGCCTCCCGTCCCGGTAGTTCATAGGTTCCGGCGTATTTACCGAGCGTTTCCGCGCCCACCTTAACGCCGCCACTCAAACGCGCGCTGTCGCGCTCGTTCTCACACACGTCCTCGAAGATTTCCGTGTCGGCGGCGTAGGTTTTATTCATGCGAAGCGTCACGGGTTTGGTAAATGTCTTGGGATCTTCGAGAGTCAACTCGAGTTGCAGGTGCCCGAAGTCGGGTCGCCGGAATCGCTCGGTGAGCCGCAGGGATTCCGTTTGCGGGTTCCCGCCCACATCCAGCCAGCCTTTGTCATTAAAACCTATGGACCTGACCACGAGGGTGTCCCCTTCCCAATGCCCGACCGAGTACCCGAGCCAGGTGGGATTGGGATCTTTGGGTAGCTCCCGGCCATCAGTGAAGATGGTCCGGTGAGGACTATTCGGGGACTCGTAGAGGATCACGATCAGTTCCGGCGTCTGCACGATCCGGGACAAGCCGCGGAAATTCAGAAATGGGACGCTCACTGGGAGGCAGTGCGCGAGAGGGCTGTCCTTTCGGAAATCCTGGACCCGCTGGCGGCGTACCGTCTGGGCCCAGGGTGTAACTACGTCCGGTGCGTTTTGGGCAACATCGTAATCGTACCCATATTGGCCGGCAGCCCCCGCGGCCCCGCCCTGCCAGATGCCCTGCAGGTCCGGCTTGCCATCGGCGGTGCGCGGCGCCGGCGCGGAAAGATTCGGCTTGCCATCGGGCAGACGTGGAATTCCTGGAGTCTTGAAGTTGGTCCACTGCGCGAAAGCGGGCGCGGAGAACAGGACTGCCCACGCGATGGGGATCAACGTCGCTCTCATGTGTAGCTCCTGGGCCAAAAGACAGGCCCGAACCTTCCGCCAGGGCGGGCCTACTTCTTTTCTCCGGCCGGCGGGTCTTTCACCTCGCCGGCAGAGCCGCCCAGGAACAGCCGCTTTCCGTCGGGCAATGTGAGGTTCTTACCGACCGCCAGGTTGCCGCGATCCTTGGCCTGGTATCCGTCTACCAGTATTTCGGTCCCGGGCGGCAAGGAATTTTTCGTGAACCCGAGGCGGAACAAAGAGTTCGGGCTGCCGACTTCGATCATCCAAGGCGTGATCGAACCGTCTTCGTTTTTGACGTCCATGTGAATCCACGAATGCGGATTCACGAGTTCCCATTGGGTGACCGTCCCTCGCAGTTTCACCGGCCGGCTCGCGTCAAATTCCGCCGAGAACGCATGGTGCGCCCATACCGGGGCTGATACCAGGAGCATGCCCACGCCCGTAATCAGAGTGAATAGTCTAATTCTCATCGGGTGCCTCTCTTCTCCTTACTTCGTCGACTTCTTTGCGGCTGCGTCTTCTTCCGCGACGCGAGCGCCATGAAGGGTGTTGCGAAGTCCGTAATTTCCCTCGTGGCAGGCGAACTCGTAGATCGGTCCGTCCACCCTGCTCATAGCCAACTCACCGGTCCACGGTCTGTCCCATGTCCCCGGATCCTCGACAGTAAAGCGATACAGGATAGTATCCGGATCCACCGGAGTGAATCGTTCCACGACATGCAGCTTCTCGCCGGATCCGCGGAAGGGGTTCCGCGGATCGAAATTGGTCACATCGACCACGAGAGTGTTGCCCTCCCAGTGGCCGCGCGAATCGCCGCGCCATTGTCGGATGCTGGCCGGCGGGTGCGGACTGCCATCGGTGGGAATGATCCGCACGGAATGATTCATTTCATGCATGATCGCCACGTATCCTTGTCCCTGCACGATTTGCAGATTGTTGTTATACCCGCCTGGCAGCAGGGGCACGGACTCCTGACCGAGCACGATGCAGCGTGCGCTCAGCGGCCGGTTCTCCGGGCCATCGAACTCATGCCCCTTGTTCTTCGCGGCGATCTCGGCATTTCTTTTTCGCGCCTCCGGAAGCATCGGAGGAATAGTGCCCTCCGGCCCCATGATCAGCGAAGTCCGCCGGTTCCACGAAAGCTTGGTCTGCCCGGGATCAAGTCCGAACTGTGCGAAATCGTAGTGTACGTCCGCATCGGTTCCTGGCTCGGTCGGCCGGCCCTCTTCCTCGTTCAAGGCGACGCGGTGCTTTTCCTTTTCGATGAGGGCGGCAAGTTCCTCTTCCGTATAGAATTCCTTCGTGCCGAGTCCCTTCGGCCGCTCTAAAGGAGTTCTCGTATTGTTTGTCCAAAACCCTTGCAGATCGGGCTGCCCGTCAGCGGTTTTCGCGGGCGTCCAAGCCTTGGCTTTCGTCGTGGACGTTTTGGCCCCCGGCTGCGGCTGCTGCGCGGCACTTGGCGCCACTAAGATCAGGCAAAGCGCACACAGAACTGCCATACTGGCCGCGGAAGCGAAATGTCGCATGGTTGTCTCCCCCCTCCGATCCTGGAAAAAGAGCTCCTACCTCGGCGCCGATCCTATAATTCACGAGAGCCAATGTCAACCGGGGTGTCTCGACACGGGGTGTCTCCACGCTGGCTGTTCGTACAGTCAACGAATTCAAGCGGCCGGTTATTCGCAGTGTTGCCATCCTTTTTCAACGCGGAAAGATTCCTTGTCCGCCAACATGACACCTCGCCGGACCATCCACTCCGGCGGCCTCCAGCACGGAACGGCCGTACAACAGGTGAGGGCGTTGCGGTATGATCTCCGTTGCGCCACCCGGCGGAGAGCCGGATATGCGGGCGCCGGGGTACACGATGAATCGATGGGTCCGCCTATGGTCCGCCTTCGCCGGCATGGTCATGATCGGCAACCTTCAGTACGCCTGGACACTGTTTGCGCAGCCGATGGTGAAGGCCCATGCGCAACAGCACTGGCGCCTTTCGGACGTTCAGTGGGGCTTCGGCCTGTTCATCGCCGCAGGCACATGGACCATGCCGTTGCTGGCCTCGTTCATCGACAAGACCGGTCCTCGAGTCCTGATGGCCCTCTCGGGCTTGGTTTGCGCCGTCGGTTGGGGATCACTGGGGCACGTCGGTAGTCTGACCTCGTTTTACTTCCTCTATTGCCTGGCGGGCGTTGGAGTCGCGTGCGTGTACGCGTGCGGAGTCGCGATCGCGGTGAAATGGTTCCCTGATCGGCGAGGGATGGCCTCGGGTATCATCACGGCGGGTTACGGCATGGGCGCGGCCGCATTCAATCCGCTCTTTAATCACCTGATTCGGACCATCGGTTATGCCGATACGTTCCTATGGACCGGCATTTCGCACGGCATGGTGATTTTGCTCGCCGGCTTGGTATTGGTGAACCCCCCGGCCGATCACAAGTTCAAAGCGGCGGCTGTGAAACCGAAGGTACGGCGTCACCACCTCGATTTCACTTACTCGGAAATGCTGCGAACCCCGCAGTTCTACTTCCTGTTCCTCGCAATGCTGTCGATGGGGATCGGCGGCCTAATGGTCACTGCGAACCTCAAGCCGGTGGCGACCAATTTCAAAATCGGGGAGGCGGCCTTGACGGTTGCATTGGTCCTGACACCGCTCGCCAACGGCTCCAGCCGGATCCTGTGGGGCTGGGTCTCGGACCATCTGGGCCGCGAGCGGACCATGTTCACTGCGTTCCTGCTCCAGGCAATCTTCCTGATTGCCGCCACTACGCTGGGACGGACGGGCAATACCATGTTCGTGCTGTTGATGGTGCTCGTGTTCCTGACCTGGGGCGAGTTGTACGTGTTGTTCCCCGCTGTCCTAGCCGATTTCTACGGCAGCAAGAACTCGGCGCTCAATTACAGCTTCTTGTACAGCGCGAAGGGTTTTGCATCGCTTCTCGGCGGCGGCATCGCCGCGACTCTGTTCGAGAAGACCGGCACCTGGAATTACGCCTTCTACGGGAGTGCCGCGCTCGCTCTGCTCTCGGCCCTGATGGCGCTGTATGTCCGCAGGATTCCGCTACCGCAAAAGGCCGTTCAGCAACGGGCTCTGAGCGTTCAGCCGTCGGTGGGCTAAGCTCAATCGCCGAGCACGGCGCCGGCCTTGACGGCGCCTGTTTGCGCCAGCTCGCCGCCGCTTACCTTTTTTCCATCCTCGAACCGCGCCTTCAGGACTTCGATGGATCCGCCCTGCGCGGTGATGCGGAAGCTTTCCGCCGTGACGGCGGTGACTTGGCCGACCTTTCCGGGAACATCGGAGAAACGGCGGAACACCACCTTGCGCGCATCAAAGACCGCCAGCTTCTTGCCGTTCACCGTGGTCCATGCGCCGGGCGCGGGATTACAACCACGAATCAGGTTATAGACGTGATCGATAGGCTTGGCCCAGTCGATTTTGGCCTCGGCCGAGCGGCACCAGCCCTCGTAGCTCGCCTTCGATTCGTCCTGCGCGGTTTCACGATGCCTGCCGGCCAGGACCAGGTCCGCGCTCTCGAGCATGGCCTGCACACCCATCGGAAACAGGCGGTCGAAATACACACTGCCCAGCGTGTCGTCGGGCCCGATGGGCGTCTTCTTTTGCAGAATTACGTCGCCTTCGTCCAGCCCCTCGGTCGGCCGGAAGATGGTGAGCCCGGTTTCGGTATCGCCCTTGATGATTGGCCAGTTGATGGAACTCGGTCCGCGGTACTTGGGCAGCAACGACGGATGATACTGGATGGTGCCGTGCTTGGGAATTGTGACGAAATCCTGCGGAGCGAACTGGGTCACGAAGGCCATAATCCCGATATCGACGCCGGCTTCTTTCATCGCATGCGCGGCTTCGGGATCGCGCAGCGACTTGAACTGATATACCTTCAGACCCTTTTGTTGGGCGGCAAGCTGCAACGAATCCGGCCGGGCCCCTTCTTTTTCCGGCGCGCAGAACACCGCCGCAGGCTCGTCACCGCGCGCCAGAAATGCCTCAAGGACGGCCTTGCCGAAATCCTGCTGGCCGATGATGGCGAATCTCATCGCGCCCCGACGTCGCTGGCCTTATGTGGCGTGGAAAACGCGCCAGCATCTCTTTTCGCCGCGATCTCGGCATCGGACCAGCCAAGCACCTCTTTCAGGATCTCGTCCGTGTGTTCTCCCAGCAGCGGCGACCGCTCAATCTTGGAGGGCGATGCCGAAAGTTTGATCGGCATGCCGACGTTGTACCACTTGCCCCGCTGCGGGTGGTCGAGTTCCACGTACATTTCGCGCCCACGCACGTGCTCGTCATTGGCCAGATCCTCGGTGGACATAATCGGGCCGCAGGGCACATCGAGATCATTGAAAATATTCATCAGCTCGCGCTTGGTGTAATTCGAACCGAACTGATCGAGCAGCCGCCACATCTCGTTCTGGTTTTTGCGGCGGTCGCCAATGTGGGCAAAACGGGGATCCATTGCGAGGTCCGGGTGGCCGACATCGGGACCGATGCGTTGCGCCAGCGCGTGCCACACCGCTTCTTGCACCACCACATAGAGGTAATCGTTGGGACCGCCCGGCTTGCACTTGACGGCATTACCGAGTTGGCCGCCACCCGAATCGTTGCCGGCGCGCGGGGTGGCCTTGAGACCCTTCGTCGGCACGGAATATTCCGTGAGTTCCTGGCGCGTGAGGCGCTGGTGATCGCGAAATTTTACGCGGCAGAGGTTCATCACACCGTCCATCATCGCGACTTCCACGGATTGTCCCTGGCCGGTGCGATGACGTTGCTGCAGTGCCGCGAGCAGCCCGATCGCCAGATGCAGACCGGTGCCGGAATCGCCGATTTGCGCGCCAGTGACATACGGCGGCCCCTCCGGGATGCCGGTAGTGCTCATGGCGCCGCCCATCGCCTGCGCCACGTTCTCATAAGCCTTGAAATCCGCATAGGGGCCCGAGGAGCCGAAGCCTTTGATCGAGCCCAGGATCACGCGCGGGTTAATTTCGTGGACCCTCTCCCAGGTAAATCCGAACCGGTCGAGCACTCCGGGTCCGAAGTTCTCCATCAGAATGTCGCTTTTCTTCAGCAGCTCGACAAAGACGGCCTTGCCTTCGTGCGATTTCATGTTGATCGTGATCGAGCGCTTGTTGCAGTTCAGCATGGTGAAATACAGGCTGTCGGCATGCGGCACGTCGCGCAATTGCCCGCGCGTGGCGTCACCCGCGGGCGACTCCAGCTTGATCACATCAGCCCCCATCCACGCCAGCAGTTGCGAGCAGGTTGGCCCCGCCTGCACGTGCGTCATGTCGAGGACGCGAATTCCCTTGAGTGCTTCCATCCCTGTCTGTCTCCCTTGTGGGCGGGCAATCCTGCCCTGGGGTCCCCTTGGGGGACGGCCTTCTGGCCGGCTGGACCCGCTGAAAGCGGGTCCGCAGGCTGAAAGCTGCCCCACAACCCATTACTTGTACATCGTCTGATTCGAGGTGCCCGACGAATAGACATCGCGATTGATAACGACGTCCACCAGCGCCGGCTTGCCGGAGTCGCGCGCCTTCTCGAGCGCCGGGCGGATCTCCTCCGGCTGGGTCACGCGGATTCCAAACCCACCCATGGCCTCCGCCAGCCGGTCAAATCGAACATCGCCTACAACGTTGCCGATATCGCCGCGCCCCGGATATTTTCTTTCCTGACCAAACCGAATCTGGTTCCAGGACGAGTTGTTCCCGATTATGCCGACGTACGGGAGTTTCCGGTGCACCATGGTAATGAAGTCAAAGCCCGTCAGCGTAAACGAGCAATCGCCGTAGAGCACCACCACGTCGCGCTGCGGCTGCGCCAGTTTGGAAGCCAAGGCAAAGCCCGTGCCGACACCCAGAGTGCCGAGGGGGCCGGGGTCCATCCAACCGCCCGGTTTGTGCGGCCGCACGATCGAACCCGAAAACGTCACGATGTCGCCACCGTCACCGATGTAGACCGTGTCTTCCTGCAGGAATTCGTTAATTTCGTGGCACAGGCGCACCGGATGAATCGGCACTTCATTGGCGGCAATGATTTTGTCGTTCTTGCCCTGGCTGGCCGCCTCATCGGCGCGCAGCATCTGGAGGAAGGCATCGTGCTTCTTCGCGGTATCCCCCTTCGATGCCTCGCACATGGCATTCACAATGGTGCGCAGGTTGCCGACCAGTCCGAAATCGAAATCGCGGTTGTGTCCCACGTTCCGGTAATCCATGTCCATGATGACGATCTTCGCCTTCGGATTGAGGCGGCGGCCGTAACCCATGCGGAAATCGAGCGGCGTGCCGGCCAGCAGGATGACATCGGCGTTGTCGAACGCGGTCTTGCGCGACGGCATGAAGCTATGCGAATGATTGCGCGGCAGTGTGCCTCGTGCGGCCCCATTGACGTAAATCGGAATATTGAAATGACGCGCGAAACGGTCGATGGCGTCGTGTGCGCGGCAGGTGCGCGCTTGTGTTCCAAAGAGCGCCACCGGGCGCTCGGCATTCGCCAGCAAGTCGGCGACCTGCTGCACGATGTTCGGATCACCGATGAAATCCGGCGCACCACCGTCCTCGCCCCGCACGCGGAAATTTTTCGGATAGCGGACCTTGGCTGCTTCCACTTTGCCGTCCATGATGTCGTGCGGAATTTCGAGGAATCCGGGCCCGGGCGCGCCGTTGTACATCTCGCGAAAGGCAATCGCCATCATTTCCGCGACACGATCCGTGGTCATGACCAGCGAGGCGAATTTGCTGATCGGCGTCATCATCTCGGTGTGACGCAACTCCTGCAAGCCACCCATCCGGTACTGCTTGAGCGGCGAGTTGCCGCCGATCAGAAGCATCGGGCTCTCGGCACGATACGCGTTGGCCATGCCGGTGACCGCGTCGGTTGTTCCAGGACCAGCGGTGACGACCGCGCAGCCCAGCCCAGTGATGCGCGCGTAAGCGTCGGCGGCGTGCGCGGCCACCTGCTCGTGCCGCACGTCAACGATCTCGATTCCCTCGTCGATACATCCGTTATAGATGTCGACAATGTGCCCGCCGGAAATCGTGAAGATGTGCCGTATGCCCTCCTGCTTGAGCATTTTGGCGACGATCTGGCCGCCAGAGATCATTTCGGCGCCGGGAGTAGCTTTAATATCGGAAACGTTGGCCGTGGCAGTGCCCATGGTAACCTCGTTCGTGATCTAAGAAACTGACTCCGTCTTCTAGACGGGGATTCGGCGACTCGGCCATTCTCGCTCGCAATGCCGCCGGGATGTTGACGTTAACCAGCAGAGTACTGGAGAAATAAAGGATCAACCGATCTTCTCTGCAATCCCGAGCTCCGCCCTAGCATTTGCCGGGTGACCTTCTGCTGCAACAGAATAGAATATCA
>CAYMHP010000099.1:0-17572 GCA_964390225.1 uncultured Solibacteraceae bacterium | reverse complement strand
TCGGGAATATCCTGCTCCCCGGCGTCGTGCAGTTGGATATGAGTCTTTCCAGGATGTTCTCTATTCGGGAGAGACAGAGAGTGCAGGTCCGGTTCGAGGCGTTCAATGTCCCGAATCACTTAAATCCGGGGTCACCGAATTTGACTCTGAATAGCCCGATCTTTGGCAAGATCACGTCGGACATTACCGCCGCGTCGGGCGCCAACGCGGCTGCAACTGGTGGCGGTGACCCCAGAATTCTGCAATTGGCTTTGAAATACAGTTTCTAGGGTCGGAAACCCGATTCGCTGGACGACGGTAGTGGCCGGCGATACACACTCGCTTTACGGTCGCGTGTCAGAGTGGTTTGTTCCTAGTTCAGCGAGAAGGCGTTTATGCCTGAGCTGACAATGACGACATACTGCTTGCCATCGCGCCCTTGGTAAGTCATCGGATTGGTGTGACCCTCGCTATCGAGCCTGGTCTCCCATAGCAACTTCCCGTTACGCGAGTCGAACGCGCGGAACCGCCGGTCATTGGTCCCGGCGATAAACACCAACCCGCCGGCAGTTGCAATCGGCCCGCCCTGGCCGAAGGCGCCCACGTTGTGCAGCCCCTTGCTTTCCAGTTCATCGCTGGTACCCAGCGGAACCCGCCATGCGAGCTCGCCTGTAGCGGCGTTGACGGCCATCAGCTCGGCCCACGGCGGCTGTTGGCAGGGCCATTGTTTTGCTGGGTCCCAGAACCGCGCGTTCACCGAGCCCGCGCCCAGAGGACTGAAACGGCGGTATGCCACCGGATCGCCTTCCTTGGTCTTGTCCAGGCGGCCCATCCCCGCCACATTCCGCGTATTGACGAAGACGTACTCTAGTGCCGGGTCCACGGCGACACCGCCGTAGTTCGGCCCGCCCTGCTGGCCCGGAAACAGAATCCGGAATTCCTTGCTGCTATATGGCGTATAGGGGCCCAGGTTGTGCATGCCACCGATCTTCTCAACCAGATCCCGGCAGAACCTTTCATGTTCCGGTTCGCCTGTGAAGATCTCCTCGGGCATGACGCTCATACGGGTGAGCGGAGGCGGCTTCAGTGGAAACGGCTGAGTCGGCCAGGTCTGCTCACCGGGAACGTCGCTCTGCGGCACCGCGCGTTCTTCCACGGGGTAGACCGGCTTACCCGTTTCGCGATCCAGGAAGAACATCAGGCCTGGCTTGGACACTGCCACGACCACCGGAACCTTCTTGCCGCCGCGAGAGATTTCCATCAGCGCAGGGGCGGCTTCCGCGTCGTAATCCCAAACATCGTGATGAGTCAACTGAAAATGCCAGCGCACCTTGCCGGTGGCTGCATCGAGAGCCACGATCGACGAGGAGTAGAGATTCTGGCCGTGGCGCGCGCCGCCATAGTATTGGGCGGCGGGTTGGCCGATCGGCAGAAAAACAAGGCCGCGCTGCGCGTCGAGCGTCGCGCTGCCCCAGTTCGACGGAGATCCTGCGCTGATCCAATTATCCTTGGGCCATGTCTCATAGCCCGCTTCGCCGGGATGAGGGATGGTGTGGAAACTCCAGACCAGCTTGCCGGTCGCGAGTTCCCAGGCGCGCACATCCATGGCCGGCCCGTCCGGATCGTCCTCCTTGCCCTGCGCTCCGGTGATGATCAGGTTCCGGAAGATAGCGGCTGGCGAACTCATGTGATACGGCGCGTCGGGGAATCTGGCCGCCACACCGGCACGCAAGTCGAGGACGCCCTCGTTGCCGAATCCCGGTATGAGCTTGCCGGTTTTCGCGTTGATTGCGATGAGCCGGCCATTGCTGAGGCCCGCGAAGATGCGAGACACCTGTTGCGAATCGCCCGGCCAGTAGGTCACTCCGCGCAGCGGGGCGGCCACGTCACTGGGCAACTCATACTTCCAGACTTCCTTTCCGGTCTCCGGCTCCAGCGCCACGATGCTGTGATGCACAGTGGGGGTGAACAACAGACCGCCGGCCATGATGGGGACGGCTTCGGTGGATGTCAAGAGCCGGTTGGCCGCAGCGAGGTCGATGTTGGCAGGGTTAACCCCATATTGCCAAGCCAGCTTGAGTTTGGAGACGTTGCTTGTGCGGATCTGCGATAGCCGCGAATAGCGCATGCCCCCCGCATCGCCTCCATAAGCCGGCCAGTCGTTCTGAGCGTGAGTGGCGGCAACGACCCCGGCGCCTAAGATGGCAATCTGCAGAATTCTCATAATCTCCCCAAGTGTCCCGTCAACATCGATTTCGACTGGGAACCAGCAGGATACTCTCCACGCGGCATGGATAACAAGTGGCCGTGTCAACGCCCCAAAAGGAATGCCCTTCGGCTACTCCTGCCCGGACACCTGCCCGGACACCCCCTTTACACCGCCCCGCGCCGGGGATACACTGTCAACCGATTGAATGGAGGGGATTCCATGGGTACCCAGTCGTATCTGCACCGTACTCTTGCGTCGGGCGCCGTTGCGTTCGGCATGCTGCTGACGTTCGCCGGGCCTTCCCTCGCCGCGGAGCCGACCTTCGCCAAAGACATCGCGCCGATTCTGCAGGCGAAATGCCAGGAATGTCATCGCCATGGCTCCATGGCGCCCATGTCGCTGGTCACCTATGAAGAGACGCGCCCGTGGGCGAAGTCCATTCGCCAGCGCGTCATCACGCATCAGATGCCGCCCTGGCATATCGACACCACGGTGGGCGTTCAGAAATTCAAGAATGACATGTCGCTCTCGGAAGAACAGATCGGCACCATCGTGCGCTGGGTGGATGCCGGCGCTCCCCTGGGCGACCCCAAGGATATGCCTCCTCCGAAAGAATGGCCCAAAGAGGACGAGTGGAAAGCAGCCAAGGAACTCGGCCAGCCCGATATCGTTGTCAAGTCCGAGCCCTACACCATGCCGGCGCATCACCAGGATGTCTGGTGGAGGCCCGTCTCCAACATCCCCCTGACCGAGCCTCGCTGGGTGAAGGCGGTCGAGATGCGGCCGGGTTCGCTCGCCGGACGCCGCATCACGCATCACGCTGTCACTTACCTGGTGCAGGACGACCCCGATAGCATCCTCCCCGGCACCACCGCCGATTTGCGCGGACGCGCCATGTTGATGGAGTGGGCCATCGGCAAGGGTTACGACCTGTATCATCCGAACACCGGCAAACTGCTGCTGCCCGGGGCGCAGATCTCCTGGGACGTTCACATTCACGCGGTCGGCGAACAGATTCGCGATCACGTGGAACTCGGCATCTGGCTCTACCCCAAAGGCCAGGAGCCGAAATATCGCACGTTCCTGACGCCCTTCCAGGCGATCCGGCAGCGCAATGTGGACATTCCGCCGAACTCGATCGTCGAGTTCCAGAACTTCACGATCCTCAGGCAGGCGGCCATGCTGGAGAATTTCCAGCCGCACATGCACCTGCGCGGAAAGGCCATGTCGGTAGAGGCCATTCTGCCCGACGGCACCAGCCAGGTGGTCAGTTACGTCGGCAAGTTCAACTTCAATTGGATGACCAACTACATCTACGACGACGAGGCCGCGCCCATGTTCCCCAAGGGCACCATCATCAAGGTGACCGCCTGGTACGACAACACGCGCGGGAATCCGAATAACCCGGACCCCGACCAGTGGGTCGGATTCGGCGACCGCACCGTCGACGAAATGGGCCACGCCTGGATGAACGTCACGTACGTAAGCGACGACGACTACAACGCCTGGCTCGCCAAGCATCCCAAGCAGCAAAGCCTGGCGGATTTCCGAGTCCGCTAACATTTTCGCGAGGAGGATGGTGCCGGTGCAGCCCTGGAGAGTTGCAGGTCTGAGTGGATTGCTGTGGATCGCCGCGGGCGCCGTGGCGTGGGGCCAATCTCCCTCGCTGCCGCTCGAGCCTTTGCACGATGCCGGGGCGAGCGTCACCGGAGCATTTGAAGGCTGGTTCCAGAACCCCGATGGATCATTCAGCCTTCTGCTCGGCTATTACAACCGGAATCAAAAGCAGGTGGTCGATATCCCGATCGGCCCGGACAATCGCATCGATCCCGACGGACCCGACCGCGGCCAGCCCACCCACTTTCTTCCCAACCGGCACTGGGGCATTTTCGCGGTGAAGGTGCCGAAAGATTTCGGCGACAAGAAAATCACCTGGACCATCGTTGCCAATGGTTTCACCACCGTGATCCCGGCGAGCCTCAAACCCGATTACGAAGTCTCACCCTTCGCCGAGGCAGCCGTAGGCAATACACCTCCCCTGCTCTCTTTTGATGAAGGAATTACCAGCGTACAGGGCCCGCAGGGAATCACGGCCGAACGCACGGCCAAGATGGGGACTCCGCTCAGCCTGACGGCGTGGGTTTCCGACGATGCCAAACTGACCACCTCATCGGGAGCGCGGCCCAAAAACCTGGGCGATCCCGTCACCCTGACGTGGATGAAATACCGCGGCCCGGGTACCGTCACGTTTTCCAAAGAAAAGCCGCCGGTGGAACCAGGTCAATGGCCGGGTGCGAAGGCGGCATATAACGGGAAGGCCACGGTTACCGTTAGCTTCAGCGAACCCGGTGATTACGTGCTGCATGTGCAGGCCAACGACTATTCCGGCGAAGGCGGCGGCGGGTTCCAGTGCTGTTGGACCAACGGCATGGTGCGCGTCTCGGTAAAGCCGTGATCCGCGCCCTGCTGCTTGCGGCGTTGCTGGCGATTCCGGCCGCGGCCCAAACCCCCGCGTACAAAGCCGCGCGGCTGAAGGGCACCGCCAATCCCGACCTCACCGGTTTGTGGCAGGCCCTCAACGAAGCCAATTGGGACATCCAGGCGCATGCCGCGCAGCCCGGGCCTCCTCAATTCGGCGCGCTGTTTGCCGAGCCCGCCGGCCCCGGCATCGTCGAGGGCAACGAGATTCCTTATCAGCCGTGGGCGCTGGCGAAAAAGAAAGAGAACTTCGAGAATCGCTTCGTCCGCAGGAACACCGACGGGGTCCGCCTCGAACCGCTCGACCCCGAGGCCAAGTGCTACATGCCCGGTGTGCCGCGCGCCACCTACATGCCATTTCCGTTCCAAATCGTCCAGGGCACAGGCAAAATCATAGTCGCCTATGAATTCGCCGGCGCGAGCCGCCTGATTCACATGGACACCGCGGAGAAAGCGCCTGTGGAAAGTTACATGGGCTGGTCGCTCGGCCATTGGGACGGAGACACGCTGGTGGTCGATGTGACGGGCTTCAACGACAAGACCTGGTTCGACCGCGCCGGCAACTTCCATAGCGATGCGTTGCACGTAGTGGAGCGTTACACTCCCGCGAGTCCGGACGTGCTCCTGTACGAAGCGACGATCGAGGACGCGAAAGTATTCACGCGGCCGTGGAAGATGAGCTTTCCGCTGTACCGCCGCCGCGACCAGAACGCGCAGTTCCTCGAATTCAAGTGCGTTCCCTTCTCGGAAGAACTGGTCTATGGGCATCTGCGTAAGAAGTAGGAGGGCGCGATGAGTAACCGAATTGCTGTTCTCTGCGTGCTGGCGGTTGCGGCGGTCGTGCCCGTCTGCGCCTTCGCGCAGGCAGCGAAAGCAACTGCCCCGGCAACCAAGAAAGAGTGGCGTACGCCCTGGGGCGATCCGGACCTGCAGGGCTCCTGGTCGAATGCCACAACCACGCCGCTGCAGCGGCCGGCCAAATATGCCGGCAGGGAGTTTCTGACCGAGCAGGAACGCGCCGCTCAGGACAAGGCAACTGCTGTCGCCACCGACAAACGCGATAAGCCCGGCACGCCGGAGGATGTCAACGGCGCCTATAACGGCTTCTGGTGGGAACGCGGCTGGTCGGATGGACGAACCTCGCTCATCTACGATCCTCCCGACGGGCGGATTCCGCCATTGACGCCAGAGGGCGAAAAGAGAAGAGCGGAACAGGCCCGCCTCAGCCAGACCAACGAGGGCGCGCCCGGCTCCGGGCCGTACAACGGCCCCGAGGATGTCGAGTTGTACACGCGCTGCATCGTGCGGGCGGGGCTGCCGCGCGTCCCGACAGGTTACGACAACAACTACCAGATCGTGCAGTCGCCCGGGTTCGTGGCGATTCTGCAGGAGCAGATCCACGAGACGCGCGTGATCCCGCTCGATGGCCGGCCGCATCTCGACGCGACCGTGCGGCAGTGGCTCGGCGATTCGCGCGGCCACTGGGAGGGAAACACGCTGGTGGTGGAGACGACCAATTTCAGCGACCAGACCACCTTCGAAGGGTCCGGCCGCAACCTGCACCTGGTGGAGCGCTGGACACGCGTGGCCGACGACCGCATCGACTACCGCTTCACCGTGGACGATCCGGCCACTTGGACCCGCCCCTGGTCCGCCGCCATCGCGTGGACCAAGACAGGCATGCTGTACGAGTATGCCTGTCACGAGGACAACTACGGCCTGTACGGCATCCTCGCCGGAGCCCGCGCACAAGAAAAAAAGGAATAGCTACTTGATCGCGACTGCGTTCGGCGGCGAGGCGATCCCGCCGTTTACGTGCAGCGGCGCGGAGACTACCAGGAATTCGTACCGCCCGTCGCTCGCGCAATCCTCCGCGAGCGGCGCCAGAACGAACAGTTCGCCGAGCGGCAGCCCCAGCAACGGCAGCGCGCGGTAATGCAGGGCCCCTTCGTCGGTGAAGTCGATGGGCAGCGGCTCCACGGCCGGAGAGTCTGTAGCAATGGCGGCCACCTGGTTATTCCAGAGCCACGCCACTATCTCGCGGCTCGCCTCCACTCCGATGGCGCGAATCTTTTCCATCGGCGCCATCTCCCGCTTCGCTTCTGGGGTCGATTGCTCGTAGGCCTCCATCCATCCGGTGCGGACCAGCAGGATGGAGCCCGGTTTCAGCATGGTGCGCTGCGCCTCCAGAGCCTGCTGCAATTCCTCCACCCTGTAGCAGTCCTTTTCCAAGGGATTCACCGCGCGTCCCTGCTTTTTGCGGAAGCCGTATGCGTCAATGAGCGTGCCCCGGCCGACCACGCGATTGGCCCAATGATGAATGCCCAACTTCTGGTTGCCGGCCTCGCGAATGTCGCCGACCTGCACGCCGTTGTAAAAAGCCGCGTGGCGATGGTGTCCCACGTGGCCGAAACCGTCCCACTGCGTGCCTTCCTGCGTGTTGTAGCGGTCGAGCAGGTCGTCGTGCGCCATGGGGCCGAGGGGCACCACATTGTGGGAAACGGTGGCGCGCCCGAACAGCGGAGGCTTGGCGAAACCGACCTCCGCATCCAGGCGAAAGACCTTCCCGGACTGGACGAGGCGCGCCGCGTCGACAATGCGGTCGGCGGTCAAGAAATTGAGACAGCCGAGCGGGTCGTCGTCGCCAAACACTCCCCAGGACGACTCCGCCGGCGCACCCTCGCGCACCGGCAATTCTTCGAACGATGGAATCTTTTTGAGTTTGGTGTAGGTCATCGCGGCACTCTGAGCAGCGCTAGTATACAACGCGAGGGGGCGTTCAGCCGCGCTGGTCAAGGCGCGTTCGCGAGCGCCGATGGTAGGCGTAGAACAACCCCGCGGCCGCAAGCTGCCAGGCCAGTACAAATCCGCCGATCTTCGCCGTGAACACCAGCGGCTGGGGAACATCGATGATCGGGAACAACGACAGCACCAGGTACATCGCGGACATCGCGAAGCCCGAAGCCGCCGCCGCTTGGAGCCAGAGCGCCGGTTTGCGAATAGACCTCTGGCGTCCCACCAGTGGAAGCGCGAACATGGCCAGATAGGCCAGCGCATAGAAGATTCCGGAGGCATTCTGCAACAGTTGAAAGGCTTCCTGTTGCCCCGCGCCCGCTACCCCAGCCGCGGCCATCGCAAGAGCCACCGCTCCCACGAAGAGGATCGAGTTCGTGGGTGTTTTGCGGCGTGGATGCAGGCGGCCAAACCAATTCGGAAGCAATCGATCCCAGCCGGCCACCATCGGCAACCGCGTGGTGACGGCGAAATTCAGCGCCATCGCCGCAAGGAAAGAAAAAAGCAGGGCCACCAGTACCAGCGGAATCAGCGACGCTCCTGGATCCCCAGGCCTGGTGCCCAGCGTTAAGGCCTGGGACATGGGGCTTACCAGGTCGATTTTCTCTTTCGGCACCAAAGCCACCACCGAACTGGTTCCCAGAATGAACATGGCGGCAATCAGCGGCGCGGCGATCATCACCGAGCGCCCGATGGATCGGGTGGCATCACGGCACTCGCCTGCGAATACCGCCATGGAATCGAAACCGCTCATCGCGCCGAAGCTCATCTTGCCCAGCACGTTCAAGCTGAATAACGAAATCACCGGTAGCGAGAGCGTGAAAGGCGGGTACACGGTGGGGCGGCCGGACGCATGGTTTCGAAACGGCACCGCGATCAAAGCCAGAAACACTATGACCAAAACCGCTCCGCCCAGATCCTGAATCCACTTTCCCAGGCCCAGCCCCATGTGTGCCACCAGCATGAGGCTTCCGATCACCAACACCGTCATCAATGCCATGACCGCCTTGTTTTCCGAGATCCAAGACGCTTGCGGACCGAGTACATAAGCCAGCATCGTGGCGGCCTGGATTCCCGCAAACGAAAGAATGCCGACGATGTTGAGCCACATGTTCCACCCCACCAGGAATCCGGTGAATTGGTTGAAACCGAGCCGCGACCATTCGTAGAGCCCTCCTTCCAGCGTATGCACGCGGTTCAGATAGATTACGACAGCAGCCGAAGGCAAGTAGAACAGAACGATTCCCAAAAGCCAGAACGCCACGTGCGAAGGCCCCAGTTTGGCGGCCGTGCCGACCCAATACAGGCCGACGATGTTGAGTATCTGGCTGAATACCAGATTGCGCAGTCCAAGTTCTTTCCGAACCTCGCGCTGACTCGGTGGAGTGCCTTCCTTGATAATCAGTTTTGACCCGCCTTCGGTGGCACCGGAGTTGGCATAGTCCCTCTCGCGTCTCGACCGAGTATACACGGTCGACACGCGGGTTCGAATCTCGTGGCGCCGATTTCAGCGGGCCCGTAATCGCGTGCGCCGACGTTCAGCCGCTCCAGGCATCGCACGTTCCCTCGCAGAGCGCCCCCGCCTCTGTGATATTCTCGACCTCACCGGAGGGATCGTGACCATTCGACAAACGCGCGCTTCGCGGCGCGCATTCCTGAGCGCATTGGCGGGCGCCGGCGCGAGCGTGCTGTCTCGGGGCCGTCTGGCGGCGCAGGCTGCCGGCGCGCGCATCATCGATTGCCATCATCATTTCGTCTCGCCTGCCTACCTCAAGACGCTTATGTCGAAGCAGGGCCACCAGGTCCCCGGGCTTACGCATTTTTTCCCGCTGGGCGTCTGGAATAACTACTCGCCTGCCCGCGATATCGAGTTGATGGACAAGCAAGGCGTCGCCACCGCGATGCTGTCGGTCACTTCGCCCGGCGTCTACTTCGGCGACAAGGAAGAAGCGCGTGGGATCGCCCGCGAGATGAATGAATACGGCGCGAAGATGGCCTCCGATCACAAGGGCCGCTACGGCCTGTTCGCACTGCTGCCGCTGCCCCTGATCGACGAAAGTCTGCGCGAGATCGAGTACGCTCTCGATACCTTGAAGGCCGAGGGAGTCGGCATTCTGACGAGCTACGGCAATCACTGGCTGGGCGACCCGATGTTCCAGCCGGTGCTCGACGAGTTGAACCGGCGGAAAGCCATCGTCTACACGCACCCCATCGACGCGCCGTGCTGCCAGGATCTGTGGTCCGGTGTGAACCCCACGACTCTGGAATTCCCTACCGATACGGCCCGCACGATTTTGAGCCTGCTGCTTACCAATTCCGCGGCGCGGTACGCGAAAACGCGGTTCATCTTTTCGCACGGCGGCGGAACCATCCCGGCCATCATCGGCCGCCTCGGCATCGGCGGTCCCGATACGCTCAACGGAGTGCTCAACCGCCCGGCCGAACCCAATTCGCGTCTCTTCCATCTCAGGCGCTTTTATTACGACACGGCGATGTCCACCAACGTGGTGCAGATGCAGGCGTTGAAGACGATCGCCGGCGCCTCGCAAATCGTGTTCGGAACCGACTACCCGTTCGGCGGCGATGCCGCGAAACACCTCCAAGGCTTGCAGAGTTGCGGCCTCACCCCCGACGAGGTGGGCGCCATCGAGCGCGGCAACGCGGCAAAGTTTCTTCCTAAGTACGTGGCCTAGCTCAGCAGCCGCAATCCCCGCCCCGACAGGGCCGTGTTATCCTATTGCGCGTCCGATGAAGATTGCCAGCGTCCGGTCTTATCTTCTTTCGTACCCGTTCGCGGAGCCCATTTCGCTTCCGTTTTACGGAGGCGAGCGGACCATCCTCAAACGCGACGCCATGTTCATCCGCGTGGAAACCGACTCCGGGCTGGTGGGCTATGCCCCCGGACCAGGCAGCGAGCGTGTGCAGCAGATCATCGAGAAGGTGATCGCGCCCTTTCTCGAGGGCCGCGTGTTGGCCGATCCCGACGCTCTGCGCGTGCAGTTCATGCAAGGCCCGGGCGTCCATCCCGACGTCGCCAAAACTTACTGCTCGGTCGAAATCGCCCTCTTCGATATCGCCGGAAAGGTGCAGGGCGCGCCCGTGTCGGAGCTGATCGGCGGCCGGTTCCGCGATCGTATCCGGCTGTACGGAAGCGCCGGGATGTACATGCCGCCCGAGGCGTATGCGGCCGAGGCCGCCGCCATCGCCGAGCTGGGGTTCGCCGCTTACAAAATGCGGCCCGCCCTGGGCGCCGAGAAGGACATCGAGGCCGTGTGCCTGACCAGGCAGGCTGTCGGGCATGACTTCGATCTGATGGTGGACGCCCACACGTGGTGGCGCATGGGCGACCGGAACTACAGCCTGGAGACCGTGGAGCAACTGGCCGAAGAAATGGCCGCCCAGAACATCGCGTGGCTGGAAGAGCCTTTGCCCCCTCATGACCACGAAGGATACCTGAGGCTGAAGGAGAAAGAGATCGTGCCGCTGGCCAGCGGCGAACACGAGCTGGATGAGCAGGGTTTTCTCGATCTGATTATTACCCAGGCCGTCGATTACGTGCAGATGGACGTCTGCTTTCAGGGCGGCTACAGCATGGGCCGCCGGCTGATTGCCGAGATCGCGCGGCAAGGCCTCCGCTTCGCGTTCCACAGCTCGGGAACCGCGCTGGAAGTGATTGCGGCGGCCCACCTGGGAATCTGCTGGCCGGAGTTGACTGTGGAGTGGCTGGAATATCCCTGTTACTCGAGCCCCACGCGCGCCGGGATGTACCCGTTTCCTTTGGCGGCGGAAATCCTGAAGGACCCGCTCCAAATCGACCACGGCGACCTGATCGTGCCCCGCGCGCCGGGTTTGGGTGTCACCGTCGACGAAAGCGTCGTCGAGCGTTACCCCTGGATCCCAGGCCCGTGGTCGTATTTCCAGACCGACTCCCCCGCCGAGAGACACGCCGTGACCTCCGACCGCATGAACCTGCGGGACGGCCGCTCGGCCTGAGGCTACAATCTATACATGGCCGAGAAATTGATGATCGCCGGCCGGGAGTTCCAGTCCCGCCTCGTCGTCGGTACAGGCAAGTACCGCACCTTTCAGGAAATGCAGCGCTGCCATGAGGCTTCCGGAGCCGACATGGTCACGGTCGCGGTGCGCCGCGTGAACCTCACCGACCGCTCCAAAGAATCCCTGATCGACTATATCGACCGCTCGAAGATTTTCATCCTGCCGAACACGGCGGGGTGCTATACGGCCGATGACGCCGTACGCACCGCCATGCTGGCGCGGGAGGTCGGGCTCTCCAACTGGGTGAAGCTGGAAGTGATCGGCGACGAAAAGACGCTCTTTCCTGACAACGAGGGCCTTCTGGAGGCCACGCGCATCCTGGTGAAGGAAGGATTCGTGGTGTTGCCGTATACCAACGACGACGTCGTCAACGCGCGGAAACTGATCGATGCCGGTGCGGCGGCGGTCATGCCGTTGGCAGCGCCGATCGGCTCCGGCTTGGGCGTCCAGAACCCGGCGAACCTTCGGATCATGCGGGAAATGATCACCCAAGTCCCCATGATCGTCGATGCGGGGGTTGGAACCGCCTCCGATGCGGCCATCGCCATGGAACTCGGCGCCGATGGCGTCCTCATGAACACCGCGATCGCTGCCGCCGAAGATTCGGTGCGAATGGCCCAGGCGATGAAGCTCGCAGTCGAGGCCGGCCGGCTCGCTTATGAAGCCGGAAGGATGCCCAAAAAGCTGTACGCCACAGCCAGCAGCCCGCTCGCCGGTGTCGTCGGCAGCTAGCCGGCTTGCTGCTGGGCCAGCGGCCCGATGATCGGCAGCACCACGGTCTTACCCTGGTACGCTGAGATCATCAGATAGATCCACAGCACAAAGAACGCGAGCCCGATCAGCGGCGTGAGGAACAGCCCGAAGAACAGGCCGAAGACGTGGATGATCGCAAAAAGAATATTCAATGCGATGAACACCGCTACCCATGCCACGTTCAGAAAAATAGACTGAAAGGCGTGGAATCGCACGATGCGGTTCTGGTTATACGGCGCGATCACCAGGAACAGAATTCCCGTAATAAAGCCGAGCAGGTAGCAGAGAGCGGAGGCGGCGTTATCGGACATCCCGGCCGCCGCGACGGGCGGGTATCCGGCCTGATACCCGGCGCCTTGATACCCGGCACTCTGATAACCGGCTCCCGGAGGCGGAGTGCCTGCGGGTGGAACGGCTCCAGGGGGAACGGCTCCGGGAGGAGGCGCAACTTCGACAGGGCTTCCGCACTTCGCGCAAAAACGTCCTTCTACTTGTGCGCCACAATTCGCACAAAATGGCATATAACCTCCGTCGGTCTTTTTAGGGCGCTCGACTGCCCGTCTGGTTCGTAGATTAGCGCCCTGGAGGTCCAAGCACAAGTAGCGGAATGATTGCGCCCGCGATGGCTCCGACAATCAATGCAGGGTTCCCGGCGCCCAGGTAAGAGACCAGCAGGCCTGCCAGGGAACCGATGCCGGCGCCGACCACGGCGACCATGATTCTCTTGGCCATGATGTCGATACTCTTACGATAGCAACCGGTGCAACCTGGGAGAATACAAGGCATGAGAGGGTGCGTTCTGCCCGCGCCGGCGCCGGTCGAATCGAATCCGCTGCGCGTCGCGGAGCTGCCGGTGCCCATGCCGAGCGGTAACGAGGTGCTGGTGCGCGTCCATGCCTGCGGCGTCTGCCGGACTGACCTACACGTAGTCGAGGGGGAACTGCCCGTCGCCAAAACCCCCGTGATTCCCGGGCACCAGGTGGTCGGCGTAGTGGAACGGTGCGGGCCTGCCGCCAGCCGCTTCAAACCCGGAGCGCGTGTGGGCATCCCGTGGCTCTACCGGACCTGCGGCGTATGCGAATACTGCCGTTCCGGGAGAGAAAACCTTTGTGAGAACGCGGCGTTTACCGGTTGGACCGTGGATGGGGGTTACGCCGAGTTTGCCATCGCGCCCGAGGATTTCGTGTATGCCCTGCCGGAGGGCTTCGCCGACCTGCACGTCGCCCCGCTGCTGTGCGCCGGCATCATCGGATTCCGGACGTTGCGGGTCTCCGGAATTCAGCCGGGAGGCCGGCTGGGAATGTACGGGTTCGGCGCGGCCGCGCACGTCGCAATTCAAGTGGCACGGCATTGGAATATCCAGGTGTACGCCATGAGCCGCGATCAGCGGCACCGGCAACTGGCGCTCGACCTCGGCGCGGTCTGGGCGGGCGGATCGGACGACGTCCCTCCCGCCGCACTCGATGCCGCGCTGATCTTCGCGCCGGCGGGGGAGTTGGTGCTCTCGGCGCTCCGCACTCTCAAACGTGGGGGCACCGTGGCGCTCGGGGGCATTCACATGAGCCCCATCCCGCCGCTCGATTACAAGCTGCTGTATTACGAGCGCGTGATTCGCAGCGTCGCCAATAACACGCGGCGCGATGGGGAAGACTTTCTGCGAATCGCCGCCGAGATTCCGATTCACACCGAGATTCAGCAGTTTCCGCTGGAAGAGGCCAACGAGGCGTTGAACGCGTTGAAGAACGATGCAATTCGGGGCGCCGCGGTGCTGACAGTGGGATAGACCGGGCTACTTGGGCTCGCTGAAGATGTAGACCTTCTCGCCGGGGCGAACCAGTTTGAGGCGCTGCCTGATCTCCAGTTCCTGCTCCTCCGGGCTATCGCTGAGGCGCTGGATATGGTCGCGCTTCCGCTCCACTTCCTGGGCGAGAGCCGCGTTGCGCTTCTCCATCACTTCGATTTGACGCTGCTTCTCAAGCAAGCCGGGAATGCCCCGGGCGCTGCGCAACGTGAAAAATGCGTAGCTGATGACGGCCACAAACGCGAGAATGTAGGCAAAACGGGCAACCGAAAACTTCATGCGATGTGGAGGCCCTGGAAGGATAATGTTAGCATCGCTCGCACAATTCTCTCCGGGAATTTTTCGCATGACGAATAAAATTGTTGTCCTGAGCACCTGCGCCTCCGAAGACGAGGCCGAGCAACTGGCCCGCGCCATGGTGGAGCAGCGCCTGGCTGCCTGCGTGAGTGTGCTGCCCGGTGTACGCAGCTTCTATCGCTGGAAGGGCGAAATCGAATGCGCGCAGGAATGGCTCCTCCTGATCAAAACATCCCGCGAACTTATGGGTTCGCTAGTGGCCGCGCTGCAGAAAGTGCACACGTACGAAGTGCCAGAGGCGCTTGCGGTGCAGGTGGTCGATGGCGCCACCGATTACCTCGCCTGGCTGGATTCGAATCTGAGGGGAACAAACGACTGATCTCGGTGGGCGGGCCTTTCTGACGCCTGGACGGCTACAATGAGAGGTGACCTCCCGGCTCGCAAACGGCCTCGCGTTGGTATTCGACATGGATGGCGTCCTGGTCGATTCCAACCCGGTCCACACTGAGGCGTGGGAGACGTTCAACCGCCGCTTCGGTCTCGCGATGAGCGAAGCGATGCACCAGCGCATATACGGCCGGCGCAACGATCAGATCGTGCGGGACTTGTTTGGCGACTCGTTGACCGCGGAGGAAGTGGTGTCTAGGGGCGCAGCCAAAGAGGAATTGTATCGGGAAATGATTTCCAGCCGAATCGAGGAGATCCTTGTGCCGGGGTTGCGGGCGTTTCTGGAATGGCATCGAGGCGATCCGATGGCGGTTGCGACCAACGCGGAAACGGCAAACCTGGACTTTATTCTCGATCGCGCCGGTCTGCGGCCGTACTTTCGGGCAGCCATTGATGGATCGCAGGTGACCCACCCCAAACCCCACCCTGAGATCTATTTGCGGGCGGCCGATCAGCTGGGGATTGCGCCTGCGAATTGCATCATCTTTGAGGATTCGTACTACGGAGTGGAGGCGGCCCTGGCGGCGGGCGGCCGGGTTATTGGGGTACGTACCACTCATGGGAACTTGCCGGGAGCGGCGATAACCATTGATAATTTCCTCAACGGGGATTTGGAGAGATGGCTGCAAGCCCAACGAGCCGTTTGAGCCGGTTCGCCCTCCCGATTTTTGCGTTGGGCATATTCCTGCTTCCCATCTGCGCTCGCGCGCAGGTGCGGCTCTCGCTCGAGCAGGTGAATACCCGCCAAGCCCCGCAATATACGGCTGTCTACGCCGGCCAGGCAGTGATCATTCGCGGGGTGGTTTCCGCCCGGGCTTACCGGTTTCCCGGCTATTCCCTGCTCGCTGTTCAGCGCGCGGGATACGGCGCCGTGCTGGAGATGGCGGAAAGCGATCCCAGCAGCAGGTACGGCCCCGGCGACGAACTCGAGGTCGAGGGAACTGTCACGTCGCGAGCGGGCATGGTCACCCTGAAGCCGTCGTCCATCCATTTTCTGGGGCACACGCAGCCGCCTGCGCCGGAGGACCTGCCCACCGAGAAACTGATGGACTTCCGGCACCTGGGCAAGCTGGTCCACACCGGCGGACGCGTGGTGGAAGTCGGGGACACGACCGCAGGCGCGCAAATCTTCCTGGCGACCCGCGACGGTAATTACAAGATTTTCTTGCCCCATGGAACGGGTGTGCCTTCGCCGACCCTGGCCGGTATCAATCCCGGAGACAGGATTGAGGTCACGGGCGTTGCGCTGCAATATTGCCCGGTGCCGCCATATGACCACTGGTTCGAGCTTCTGGCGGGAAGCACAAACGACATCGTCCGGACCGAGCGAAGCTGGGTGTTGCCGCCAACGGTCGTGGCAGCATGCCTCGGGACAATTCTGGTGATTGGCTTCATGTTGTGGGTGCGCGACCGGCGGCTGCGGAATCAGCGCGAACGGCTGCGCAAAACCTACCAACTGGGCGAGGAGATCCTCGGCGCCTCCTCCCTGGACGCTATCCTGAGTCAGATCTCGGAGGCGCTGCCCGGAGTTCTGGGCGTGACGGCGGTTCACCTGTTTGTGTATAACCGAGCCACAAAGGCGCTTGACGAGGTCGTGCCCGGGGGCTACCCCCCGGTCTCCATTTCGCTCTCCTCGCCACCCGCGGGAACGCAAGCCGGCGCCGTAGCGTGCTTTCACTACCGGACCCTGCTGGTGATTCCCGATATCGACCGCAGCCCGTTTCCGATGACGGCCAACACGGACGGGCGCACTCCCAAATCGCTTCTGTTTGTTCCCATGCTCTCGCAGGGGGAAGTGGTCGGGGTGCTCGAACTGGACCAGGACAACCGGGCACGGGATTTCAGCACCGACGAGCAAGCACTGGCGCAGCACCTGGGAAACCAGATCGGCGTGGCGATCCGGCTCCTCGACCAGCGCTCGGTACAGGAACAACTCTTCCGCACGGAGAAACTGGCCGCGGTGGGCCGTCTGATCTCGGGCGTTGTGAATGAACTACAGACTCCGCTGGCGTCCATTTCGGAGTTGGCGTTGCAAGCGCGCGAGAAGACGCAATCGTCGCCGGCGGACCGCGACGTGGCGGCGATTGCCTCGGAGGCGCAGAAGGCCTCCGGAATCGTGGCGCGCCTGGTGTCGTTTGCCGCCGCCGAACAGGTGGAATCGCGGCCCGTGTGCATCAGCACGCTGTTGCGGAACCTGATTGAGTTCCGGGAGCGCGATTGGAAAGCTTCGGGAATCCGGGTGCATGACCTGACATCGAGCGAGCCGATTTTCGTCTTAGGCTCTCACGGCCAGCTCGAACAGGCGTTTCTGACGCTGTTTGTGCATGCCGAGCAATCGCTTGCGGGCGCGGCACAGAAGTCGATTACGATCCGCACCAGTATCTTGGCGAAGCGTTTGTTGGTCGAGATCACGTTCACGGCTCCCCCGGATGTACGCACGCCCCAGGAGAACGCGGCGGTGCTGGGAGTGACGCGCAGCGTCATCGCCGGTCATGGAGGAGAGGTCCGCCTGATCGAAAAGACCACCGGCGAGGGACGATTCGAGGTGGAACTGCCGGTGGCGGCACGCGAGCGCATGGCGACCTCGGCGCCGGCGAGTAAGGGGACTCGGGAATTTGCGCGCCGCATGACCGCGCTGGTCATCGAGCCGGAGGATTCCTGCCAGCGGCAGTTGCTAGGTCTACTTTCGGCGCGGGGCTACCGCGTGGTTCCGGTGGATAATGCCGATTCCGGACTCGAACTCTCGCAGCGCATGCGGT